>NZ_JAQSEA010000058.1 GCF_029946185.1 Prosthecobacter sp. | reverse complement strand
CCCGTCTGTGAACGCGAGGCAATCACCACGACTCGACATTCCCCAAAGTCGGGAGTTGTGGCGAAGCACTCTCACTCGGCTACCCGCAAACAATTCAAAGGATATAGCGATTCGCAAAACTCGTTTCCGACATGGCGGGTATGAGGAGGTCATACCAAAATCCATTGAAACCAGGTCTGTTTCTCTTGGCCTCCACCAGCCCCGCTTCGCACCAGCCCTGAAGGGGCTGCGTAGTCCAACCCAGGGATGCCAGCTCGTCCTCCGTAGCTTGAGCGAAGGAGGAAGCCTCAGCGAGGCGACCCTGGGTATGGCAGACAATTCCGGGCAGCAAATCCAACACTCCTCTGCCGCAGGCTTCCATGGCTGCCATCATACGATTGACCGCTGCCTCCGAAAACCACCGCAAACGCTCTTAACAAACTGCCATTCATTCAGATTCATGTTCATCTGCTCTTGGGATAAGATCTATTTCTCTGCTCCCTCTGCCTCTCCGCCCCTTTGCGGCAAAACCGAAAATTTCCACGGCTTTCAAAGCTCATGAGCCAGAGTGACTCCACTCACGTCCTTCCGAAAATCAGTTTCGGAGAAATGTTATAACAGCCTCTTGAAGCACTCCATCTCGGAGTCATTCTGGCGGCAGCGCATGCCCGGCAGGACTGGAATCATCTGGATCCCTCCACGCTAAAACCTCTTCCACCAGTGCCGAATGTGATGGCACAGCGGCGGGAAGCGCCTCCCCACTCCAAAACCGAAAACCATTTGACGATCCGTCCGCGATAAGTTAAACAGCCGTTTATAAACGCATGTTTAACTCTCCCCCATCCCGCGAACATGATGCCGAGGCGCGCCGCGAGCGCCTCCTGAAGGCCGCCGCCACCGTCTTCGCCAAAGACGGCTTTGAGAAGGCCAGCCTCCGCGCCATCTGCCTCAAGGCCAAGGCGAATGTCGCCTCCGTGAAGTACTACTTTGGCAGCAAGGAAGGACTCTACCGCGAAGTCTTCCTCTCCACCTGCGGCAGCAAGATGGACAAAGATCCGCCCGTCACGCTCGCAGACGGCGCTTCACCCGAAGACACCCTGCGGATCTGGATCCATCATCTCCTTGACCACGTGCTGATCAAGCGCGCCGCCAATCCCGTGAAGAGCCAGATCATGGCACACGAAATGCGCGAGCCCACCCCCTGCCTCAACGAATTTATCAAGCTCATCGTCCGCCCCTTCCATGAGGAGCTTCAGCGCATCATCGCCGCCGTGCTGGGCAGGCCTGCGATGGATGAAGAGTGCGCCCTCTACTGCCATCACATCATCGGCCTCTGCATCCATTACGATCACTGCCGCGTCTTCGTTGACCGCCTCGGCCCGCCCGTGCCCAAGACCGCGCCGGAGGTGCAGCGCCTCGCAGACAACATCGCCGACTTCGTTCTCGGTGCCCTCACCTCCCGCCGCGCAGCCCAGCCGAAACCCGCCTCACGCTCGAAAAAACGCCCATGACTCCCCCTCTCCGCAACTCCCTCCACGCACTCGCACTCAGTGCCCTGGGCTTCACCCTGAGCGGCTGCAGCAAAGCACCCGCCGACACGGCTCCAGTGACGCAAAAAACCGCCGCAGCGATCACCGTCAAAACAGCCGCCGCACAGGAAGGCCCCATGCCGCGCTATCTCCGCCTCACCGGTGAGATCACCGCCGCACAAAATGCCGCTGTGGCCGCAGACACCACCGGCAAGGTGATCGAGACCCCCGTCGAACGCGGTACCGTCGTCAAAGCAGGCGATGTCCTCGTGCAGCTCGACAGCCGCACCGCCGCGCTCAATCTTGTCGAAGCCGAAGCCAATGTCGTGCTCGCGAAATCAAAGCTCGATCTCGCTGAAAGCGAAGTGAAGCGCAACGAGCCCCTGGTGCAAATGAAGGCCGTGGCCGCAACGGACTTCGCCCGCATCAAATCAGATCGCGATGGTGCCGCCGCCAGCCTCTCCGCCTCTGAAGCACGTCGCGACATGACCAAGAAGACTCTGGAGGATTCCACCATCCGCGCCCCGTTTGACGGCACCGTCGCCGAGCGCTTTGTCACCGCAGGCGAATACGTCATGGCAAACTCCAAGGTCGCGCAAGTCATCGATCTGCAGCACCTGCGCCTCCTCGTGAATGTCTCGGAGCCATCCGTCGGGCTCATCCACGTCGGCCAGACCGTGGAGTTCACCGTCTCCCCGTTTCCCGGCGAAGTCTTCACCGCCACCGTCAAGTTCATCGGTGCCGCCGTCCGTGCCGAATTGCGCGATCTCCAGGTCGAGGCCGAAGTCACCAACACCGATGGCCGCCTGCGACCCGGCCTCTTCGCCGAGGCCCGCCTCACACTCCCGTCGCAGACCGCCATCACCCTTCCCGCCAGCGCCGTGCGCACCGATGGTGCCAATCAAAAAGTCTGGGTCGTCGAGTCCGGCCAGCTCACCGAGCGCCTCGTCGAAGTCGGAGAGACAGACAAAGACCGCATCGAAATCCGTCGCGGTGTGAAAAAGGGCGAAAACGCCGTGCTCGCTCCCGGCCCCGACGCCGCAGACGGCGTTCCCGTGCAGACCGCACCTCAATCTTAACGCAACCCATGCCTTCAACCCGAATGTCATGAACAACCACAAATCACCACGAACAACTCTCGTCCCGTCTTCGATTCGCGGCCGTTCGGGTTCATTAGACTTGTTCCGCAACAGCGCGGCTGGCTTTTCTGGACGTAGGTTGGGTGTGTTTGGCGGGCAAGGCGCTCTTCCTCGCTCGAACGCCTCGCCGCCAAACCGCCCGACTGCGAGGGCATTCGTACGCCACAGTACCCGCCGTACGCTGCTGGACGGACGGGCTGTCGCCACACCCATCCTACGTTCACGCATTAGACGCTGAGCTTGGAGCTCTATCCGAGAACAAGCCTATACCTCCGCCTTCCCGTTAAAAATCAAACCGTCAGCGCCGCCGCTTAATCCCCCTTCCCCTTTCTAACTCCATGCAATGGCTCGCCCGCATCTGTGTTCAGCGCCCCGTCCTCGCCAGCGTCATCGTGCTGGTATTCGTCGTCGTCGGTCTCATAGGTTACACCCGCCTCCCGGTGGACCGCTTCCCCAAGGTGGACTTCCCCACCGTCGCTATCACCACACGTCTCAATGGTGCCACGCCGAAGGAAGTCGAAACCCAGATCACCGACAAGATCGAAGAAGCGGTGAACACCGTCAGCGGCATCGATGAACTGCGCTCCGTTTCCAGCGAAGGTATCTCCCAGGTCATCGTCGTCTTCCTCTTGGAAAAAAACGTGGACGTCGCTGCACAGGAAATCCGCGACCGCGTGAACCGCATCATCATCGATCTCCCCGAAGATTCCGATCCGCCCATCGTGGAAAAGCTCGACCCCGATGCCTCGCCCATCCTCAACGTCGCACTCACCGCCGAGCGCCCGCAGCGCGAGATCACCGAATACGCAGACAAAGTCCTGCGCCGTCAGCTTGAAAGCGTTCCCGGCGTCGGCCAGGCCACCCTTCTTGGCGGTCGCAAACGCCAGATCAATGTGTGGATGGACCCCGTGCGCCTGCGCTCCTTCAATCTCACCGCCATCGATGTACAGAAAGCGCTGCGCTCACAGAACGTGCAGATCCCCGCAGGCACCGTGAAGGACGCCGCCAGCCAGGAAGGACTGCGCGTCCTCGGCAAAGCCGCCTCCGTGGCCGAGCTGCGCCAGATGGTCGTGCGTGAAAAAGACGGCGGCCTCGTCCGCCTCGGAGACGTCGCCCGCGTGGACGATGGCGAAGAAGAGCCGCAGACCGCCGCACGCCGCAATGGCATCCCCAGCGTCGTCATTTCCCTGCGCAAGCAGTCCGGCGAAAACACCATCAAGGTCGTCGATGCCGTGCAGGAGCGCCTCGCCGAAGTGGGCAAGACTCTCCCCGCCGGTTACTCCATCAATGTCGTGCGTGACAACTCCCTCGTCATCCGCACCAGCACCCATGCCGTGCAGGAGCATCTCATTCTCGGTGCCGTGTTTGCCGCGCTCATCGTGCTGCTCTTTCTTGGAAACACCCGCGCCACCGTCATCGCCGCCCTTTCCATTCCCACCTCCATCATCGCCGCCTTCGGCGTCATGTGGGCGCAGGATGTCACACTCAATCAGATCAGCCTCGTCGCCCTCGCACTCGCCGTCGGCATCGTGATCGATGACGCCATCATCGTCGTGGAAAACATCGTCCATCACATGGAGGAAAAGGGCGAAGACGCGCATGACGCCGCCATCAATGGCACAAAGGAAATCGGTCTCGCCGTCATGGCCACCACGCTCTCCCTGCTCGCCGTCTTTGTCCCCGTCGCTTTCCTCAGCGGCATCGTCGGCATGTTCTTGAAGAGCTTCGGCCTCACCATGGCCTTCGCCATCGCGGTGTCCCTTCTCATCAGCTTCACCCTCGTGCCCTCCCTCGCCGCACGCATGCTCAACCGCCGCCGCAAGAGCTGGATCGAGCGCGCACTGGATCGCGTGGTGAATATTTTCTACCGCCCTATCGAGGCCATCTACATGATCATGCTGCGCTTCTCCATGCGCCACCGCTGGGTCATCGTCCTCGCCTGCATCGGCGCGCTCGCCTCCCTCCCCATGCTCATGCGCATCGTGCAAAAAAGCTTCATGCCACCCACCGAAGAAGCCGAGTTCATCGTCAACATCCGTGTCCCCGAAGGCACCACCCTCGCCTCCACCGATCTCCTCGGCGAGCGCGTCGCACGCAGCATTCGCGGCCTTTCCGGCGTCGAGTCCACCCTCCTCACCATTGGTGATAATGACCAGCGCGTGCCCAATCTCGCCGGCATCTACGTCCGCCTCACCGATCCCGACACACGCACCGCCACGCAGCAGGACATCATGGATCAGGTGCGCAAAGAGATCCTGCCCAACTACCCCGCCGAGTGGCGCATGACCGTCCTCGCCGTGCCTCCCTTCAATACCGGCCAGTCCAGCGCCAACATCCAGTTCTACGTCGCCGGACCCGATCTCGACCGCCTCACTGCAGCCACGGATGTCATCATGAAGGAAGCCAAAAACATTCCCGGCATCCGCGACTTGGACTCCACCCTCATCAGCGGCAAGCCCGAGATCGTCGCCAGCGTGGACCGCAGCAAAGCCGGCCAGCTTGGCGTCAATATCGCCGATCTCTCCACCACCCTGCGCCTCCTCGTCGGCGGCCTCGATGTCTCCACCTACGATGAAGCCGGTGAGCAGTACGACATCCACCTCCGCGCCGAAGCCGGCTACCGCAACAACCTCGAAGCCATGGCCCAACTCTCCGTCCCTAGCGCCAGCGGCGTGCCCGTCGCGCTCGACAATGTCTTGAAGCTTGAGCAAACTTCCGGCCCTTCACAAATCGACCGCCTCAACCGCCGCCGCCAGGTCACCATCAGCGCCAACAACGCGCCCGACGTGGGCGAAAGTCAAATCGTCGATGCCATCGATGCCATCGTGAAAAAGCAAAACCTCCCCGCCGACTACAGCAGCGGCGTCGCAGGCCGGTCCAAAGAAATGGCCCGCACCGGCAAAGCCTTCGGCATGGCCTTCCTCATGGCCTTTGTCTTCATGTATCTCATCCTCGCCGCACAGTTTGAGAGCTGGATTCATCCGCTCACCATCCTGATCGCCCTGCCCCTCACGCTGCCCTTCGCCATCCTCTCCCTCATCATCTTTGGCCAGTCGCTCAATCTCTTCTCCATGCTCGGCGTCCTCGTCCTCTTCGGCATGGTCAAGAAAAACGGCATCCTTCAAATCGATCACACCATCCAGCTCCGCGCCAAAGGACTGGATCGCCTGGAGGCCATCCTCAAAGCCAACAAAGACCGCCTCCGCCCCATCCTCATGACCACGCTCGCCTTCGTCGCCGGCATGGTGCCCATGATGTTCGCACGTGGCGTCGGTGCCGCGTTTAACAACGCCACCGCAGGCGTCATCCTCGGCGGCCAGACCTTGTCTCTCCTCCTCACCCTCCTCGCCACCCCCGTCATCTATTCCTACTTCGACGACATCGTCGAATGGCGCCGCCGCCGCTCCGAAAAACGCGAAGCCCGCCGCGCCGCCCGCGAAGACGCCCTCCCTCCAGCGCCCGCCCCATCCATCGCATAGCTCCCAAGTCGGCAGGGCTTCGCACTCCGCATTCAGCACCCCTTTTTTTCCTCTCTTTCCCCTCTTTCGGCTAATCCCTCCGCCCTCTCTTCCCCC
>NZ_JAQSEA010000057.1 GCF_029946185.1 Prosthecobacter sp. | reverse complement strand
GTAGCCGAGGCGGAGGTCGAGCTTTTCAAGCTTTGCCACGACCTCAATTTCGACCGGTGGTTTGAAACTCATCACAGTGCTGATGGAATCACCCTTCTTGAGAACGACCGGCATGTTTTTGGGTTTTGGGGTGACCTTTTGGTCCTGCCAATCCCCGTCCAAGACAGCCGGTTGTTCAGCATAGTTTTTGGCCAGTTGTCTTGCCTCCAGGGCCGCGTCAGCCTTGCCTGAGCGCACCATTTTGACGGCCAGAGCCTCAAGCTGCCGCACCATTTCCTTCTGCAGTGGCTCAATTTTTCTCTGCATGGAGGTGCGAAGCGCCTGCACAGCGTCGAGGTATTTTTTTCGCAGGGCGGCAAGTTCACGCAGCTTGGGCGGGAGTTGGGGCAGGTCTCCCCCGGTGTTTGCCGCCAAGGCCGCTTTCTCTGTCCGCAGCGCTTCCGCTTCATCCAGCTTGCCCTTCAGAGTAGCGCTCTGCTGGGCACGGTCCAGCGCCTGAGTGTAGCTTTGGTCCAGTTCCTCCTGAGCTTTCAAGAGCGGAGTTTGCACTTCAGAGGATACCTTGGTCTTGTAAGCGAGCAGGAGAGAGGCGAGTTCAGGATCGGGAGACGTCTCTTGCGCTCTCAGGGTGCAGGCGGTCAGTGTGAGCGCGGCGGTGAAGACGCAAAAATTTCGGAAGGTGGAACACATGATGGAGGAAAGAGCTGGGAACGTAGGACCTGCGGTATCTTATCCACTGATTTGAGGCAGCTAAGCGTAAGCACTTATAGAAGAAGTCGCAATTTTTAAGTCAAGCCAGCATCGGGTTAAAGATAATACTTACCTGTGATGAGGCAACGCGAGCAGCCACAAGCTTACCATGCTCATGTCTCGGGGAGACGCCGCATGATCGGGATCAGATGATGCTCTGAGCGACCATCCGCATCTCAAACACCGTCTCGTCCTCTTTTGAACTGACGAGCCGCAGTTCTGCACCGTTTGCACGGGCGAGTTCGGTGGCGATGTTGAGGCCGAGGCCGAAGCCGTCTGTCTGCCGGGTGTGGGCTTTGTCTCCACGGAAGAAGCGCTCGAAGAGGCGCTGCTGATTCTCCGCCGGAATGGCGGGGCCCGTGTTGGTGACGGCAAAGACCGCCTGCGCCTCCTGCCGGGAAAGCCGCAGGATGACACGGCCCTGCGGGCGGTTGTATTTGACGGCGTTGCTCAGCAGATTTTGAAACACCTGCTGCAGCAGGGCGCGGTCTGCATGCACTGTGATGCCGGGCTCGATGTGATGTTCCAGCGTGAGCCCGGCCTGCTCGCAGAGGATTTCTCCGTCTTCGATAAGGCGCTCAAGATCAAGGCTGAGGTCGTAGCTTTCGGGGTGGGTTGGCAGAAGACGCCCGGCGTCGGCCTGGGAGAGCAGCAGGAGACTTTGCGTGATCTGCTTGAGGCGGGAGGCTTCTTCAAAGAGGGAGACAAAACGCTCATGTTCCGCGCTGCCGGGAGTGGTGTGGCGCACGGCGTCATCCAGATCTGCCAGCATGATGGCGAGCGGGGTTTTCAGTTCGTGGGAGGCGTCTGCAGTGAAGCGTGCCGCCTGCTGAAAGCTGCCTTCGAGGCGCTGCATCATGCCGTTGAGCACGTCGATGAGCTGCGCGAACTCGCGGTTGTCGTCACGCTGCACCGGAATGCGCTCTGCCAGATCACTCGCCGTCAGGCGCTGCGCGGTGCTGACGACGCGTTCCAGCGGACGCATGGCCTGTCGGGAAGTCCACAGCGCACCGAATCCGGCCAGCACGAGGCCCAGGGTTCCAGCGCCCACGTACCACCAGGCCATGCGGTTGATCTCCGCATAAAAATCTGTGAGCGAGAGGCCGATGAAGATGGTGTACGTCGGGCTGCTGAAGGCCCCAAAGCGCCAGTCGGTGCCGCCGGAGCGTGCGGTGAAGGTGGTAGGCTCCCGCACCATGGGCATCTGCGGACGGAAAGGCAGTTCATGTTCTTGAGGAGGTGGGGGCCTGCCAAATCCCGGCGTGCCGAGCAGATCGTCAAATTCATTTTCCATCCGTGGCGGCGGTGGTTCGCGCCGCCGGCCGCTGGGTGGGCCGGGGCCTCCGCCAAGTCCTGCGCGCCCGATTTCTTCCTGCGTGGGAAAGTAACTGCGGAAGTACACGTCGAGATCTTTGGGCGCGTTGGGCGTGGCGAAAAGCGTTTCCCCTTCCGCATGCTCCTTCACCACCAGCACCGCATGGGTGGCATTGTGTTCCGCAGAGGTGCCAAAGACCAGATCGGCGATCATTTTGAACTGCTCATCGGTTGTGTAGGGGTCGATGCGGTTCCAGACCCGCTGGGCGGGAGCGATGATGCGGTCATCGATGCTGCGTTCCAGCGTACGGCTGGCATACCACCAGGCGGCAGCACCAAAGCCCGCCACCAGCGTCCCTGCGACGATCATGGTCTGCAAGGCTAGGCGTGTGCGAAAGCTGCGGATATTGGCCGGGGCGTTCATGCGAATGCGCGAACTCTCATGCGAAGAGCGGGGATGCGCACGAAGATAAACGCCAATTAATGTTCGTGCGCAGTCGGGTGTCATGCGCGGTTGCTCCAATATCAGCATAGCAACCCCATCGCCCGCCATGCACCTCGGAGAAGACCACGCCGCCAGTTACACCACAGATTCATCCGCCCACAATGCAGCCTCCATGCTCTACAGCCGTCACTGGCCGGTGCTCTGCGCATTCGCGCGGGCACGTGGCTGTGAAGTACACGATGCCGAAGACGCCGTGCAGGAGCTGTTTGCCAAACTCGTGGCCCAGGGTCAGCACGAGCGCGCGGCGGCTATCGCGGACCATGGCGAGCAGGCGGCGTTTCTCTTTGCCCGGCTGCGCACACATTTGATCAAGCGCTGGCAGCACCGCACACGGCAGCGCCGCGGTGGTGGCGTAGCGTGCTTTTCTCTCAGCGATGAAAATGGCGTGAACATCGATGTGGCAGATGCTCATCCCACCCCGGACAAGGAACTGGACCGCGACTGGGCGAGGGGAGTGATCGAGAGAGCGCTGCATTCCTGCAGTCTGGAACTGCATGCGCAAGGGCGGGCCTATGTCTGGGACTGTCTTGAAGAAAACCTCGTCAGAGGCTGCCGCTCTGCATATCCGCAGAGCGGTGCACTCCGCACAGCTTTACACCGTGCCAAACGGCGGCTGCGGGCGTTGATCCTGACCGAATGCCGCGAGGATGAACACACCCTGCATGCCGTGCTGGCGTGAGGCAGCGCCCGGACGGGGTCAGCGGAAGATGCCGCGTTTCGGCGGTGATTCTTCGAGCTGCTTTTTAGCCTCTTCAGCACGGAGTTTTTCCGCCGTGTCCTTATACCACAGCGGGCCGTTGACTTTGAAGTTGTAGATCAAGTCGCGGAAGTCGGTCATCAAGCGCTGATCGTTCATGAGCGCACCGAGCAGGCCTTTGCCGGATGATATGTTGGCACCAACCACAGCGAATGTGTCAGCAGCCTTTTTGATTGATCGCAGGGATTCATCGGCAGTCGCCATAACCTTGTCAGCCTTGGCGATGGCAGGGTCGAGCTTGTCAAACATGGGGCCGAGCTTCTTGCTCGACTCCTCCAAGTTTTTTGCGGCACCTTTGAAGCTGGTGGCGGCGTCTTTGAGTTCGGCGAGCGCAGTCTTGAGGGTCTGTGCATTTTCTTCGCCCAGCACCTTGTCGTCCACCCGCTTGAGGGTGCTGTTGAGGCGCTCCATGCCCTCCTTGAAATTCTGAATCGTGGCGTCGGAGAGGGCATCCTTGTTCACCTTGCCCATGGCCCCTTGGACGTCTTTGAGTGCGACGCGTACATCATCCAAGACCACATCGACTTTTTTTGCCACCTTCTCGGCCTGGCTTTGCAGGTCATTGAGCCCGCCGCCTTTTTCACCTTCGATGATCCTGTCATAATCATGCGGCAGGAAGACATCTGTTTGTTTGCCAGTGGGTTTGATTTCCACCAGGGCGTCACCCATCAGACCGGCGGAGCCGATGCCAAAGGTGGCATCGGCAGGGATCATGACGTCTCTGAAGAGTTCGAGGTCGAGGATGATACCGGTGAAGGTGTCGTTGAGCTTAGGTTTCTTGTCCACCTTGCCCACGCGTGAGCCGCCGAGGAAAACGGGGGAGCCTTCTTTGATGCCGGCCGCGTTTGGAAAGGAGACTTGCAGATGGTAGGTGTCCTTGAAAACTTCGCGCACACGTCCGAACATAAGGACGAGGCCACCGAGCAGGAGCAATCCGATAAACAGAAAGAGTCCGACGAGCATTTCGGTTTTTTTGTCGCTGTCGATCATGGGATGGGAAGAGTGGGGGTGGAAAGGGGCGGGTTCAACCGGTGATGTCGGAATGGCCGTTGATAAAGTCCTGCACGACTTGGTCGGTGGACTCACGCAATTCCGTGGGCGTGCCCAGAAAACGAATTTCGCCCCGGTAGAGCATGGCCACACGATTGGCGATCTTGAAGACGCTGCGCATGTCGTGGGTGACGATGATGGAGGTAATGTTGAAGCGACGCTGCATGCGCAGAATCATTTGATCGATGACGTCGGAGCCGATGGGGTCGAGCCCGGAGTTGGGCTCGTCGTAGAGGATGCACTCGCTGTGGTCGATGATGGCACGGGCAATTCCGGTGCGTTTGCGCATGCCGCCCGAAAGGGCCGTGGGGAATTTATTCCGGTGTTCATCAAGGTCCACCGCCTGGAGGGCTTCGCGCACGCGGCGGTCGATTTCCGCACGATCACGCACGCCGTGTTCCAAAAGCGGGAAGGCCACGTTTTGCTCGACCGTGAGATTGTCAAAGAGCGCCGCCCCTTGGAAGAGCATGCTGACCTTCTTCCGAATGGGGGCCATCTCGCGCTCCTTCAGCCGGTTCACCTGCACGCCGTCAACGAAGACCTCGCCGCTGTCGGGTTTGATCAATCCGATGATGTGCTTGAGCGTCACCGTCTTTCCCTCGCCGCTGGGACCGATGAAGCAGAGCGTCTCTCCATGCTGGATCGTGAGGTTGATGTTCAGCAGCACCTGCTGGCTGCCAAAGCGCTTGCTGACGTTTTTCAACTCAATGAAAGCATGGGGGCTGCTGTTGCCAGCAGCAGGGGCATGAGTCGTGCGTGTGATTGATTCAGCCATGGCTTAGACGGTGCCAATCGGGAAGATGTAGTTGAGCAGGATGGAGAGGAAGAAATTGACGATAAGAAGCACCAGCGAGGAGATGACCACGGCGCGGGTGGTTCCCAGACCGACGCCCACAGCACCGTTTTCTGCCGCAAGCCCCTGATGGCATGAGATCAAAGTGATGAGCATGCCAAACACGAAACCTTTGATCATGCCAATGCTGAGATCTTCCATGTTCGTGTGATCGAGCATGTGGGTGAGATACCATGCGGAGGGCATGTCATAGCCAAAGCTTGTCACCAGGTAAGAGGCAAACAGGCCGAAGGAAATGCTTTCTGCCACGAGAAAGGGCATGGAGATCATCATCGCCAGAAAGCGTGGCAGGACGAGGAAATCGACCGGATGCACGCCCATGACCCGCAGGGCATCCACCTGTTCGGTGACTTTCATGGTACCGATGTCGGCAGCCATCGCCGCACCTACGCGACCGGCGACCATCAAACCGGCCAGCACGGGCCCCAGCTCACGACAGAGCGCGACCGAAACCACCGCGCCTACCGTGGTCTCAAAACCGAATTCTTTGAACTTAGCGTAGCTTTGAAAGGTGAACACCGCGCCGGTAAAAGCGCCGGTCACAATGACCACCGCCTGTGAGCCATATCCGATGGCGACGATCTGCTGCGCGACGAGCTTGAGACGCCACGCACCGGAGCGGAAAGCGATCAGCAGCTCATGCATCAGTGCAGTGATCTGCCCGAGATAGACTAAAAAATGTAGGAAGGTGCGGCCCGGAAGGGCAAGCAGGCCGGAGGGGAAATCCATTGCGGTCCGACCATCGCATGTTGTGGCCTGAAGGCAAATAACGGAACCGCTGAGAGGGAAATGAAAAGCCCCGCCTGGAGAGAATCCAGACGGGGCAAAGATATTGAACGGCTGCTTGTAGTAACGAATGCTACTGCGGCGGCACGCGGAAGAGCTTGCCGGTGTAGGGGCACTTGACTTCCATACCGACGGGCAGGCCGGTGACGTCCACCAACTGATGCTTCGCGGCGAACGGGCTGTTCACGAAACCAGGGCGGCCAGCGATGGGCGATCCGTAAGGCAGCTCAGCGACCGCAGGGGTGGGGGCGGGGGTGGGAGCAGAGGGAGTCACCGAAGGGGCGCTTGGCTCGGGCTGGGTCATGG
>NZ_JAQSEA010000056.1 GCF_029946185.1 Prosthecobacter sp. | reverse complement strand
CGTTTGAGCAGTTTCGCATGCGCCTCGATCTCCTCGCGGCGCACCTCCGGCACGCCGTCCCACCAGCCTTCCAATTCGGCGCTGCTGCGCAGGCGGCGGTAGCGTTCCAGACACTCCTCCAAGGCATGCCATTCACGGCTGACTGCCTTGTCATCACGGCGGGCGTTGCCAGGTTGAAGCTGGTCGTTGAGTAGATTGATCGCTGCTCCTGCGCCGGTCAGCGCATCCGACAAGCTGCCACCTTCACGCAAGCCGTATGCCATGGCACTTTGTCCCAGCGCATCGATGGCCGCCCGCGCCGCTTCCGGCGATTGGGTGCGGGAGGCGATGTGAAAGTGCAGAATCTCATACAGAGTCGCATCCCCCGGATCGAGCTGGTAGGCGAAACGCAGCCGCACGTCTGCGGCGGCATACAGAAACTGCTGGTGGGCGTTCGAAAGCGGCACCGTGCTGACACGCCGCGTGCGGCTTTTTTCGAGGCGGGAGAGCTCATCTACCCGCGCCTGCAGCCATGATGTCTCGCTCGGCGTTTGCGCGGCTGGTACCGGTGCCGGCATGCCTCTGCGGGAAAATCGCCCCGGTGGTGGCGGCGGCGGTGCCCCTGTGCTGCTCTGCGAACTCGCGGCAGGCGCGGCACTCTCGCCCCCATGCCAGTAGCTGTACAGCGAATCGCGTATCAACCGCGCCGCCAGACTCCCATACGCGCTTCCTGGCAGCGCAAACGCAGGCGGAGTTGCCGTGGCGTGCAAGGCCGTTCGCGAGCAGGACAGCGCATGTCCGCCCCACCAGAGACCGCCTGCGGCAGTCAGCGTCAGGAGCGTGTGCGAAAGAGACATAACCCAGAGATGGAAATGGCGGCACCCTGCAGGCCGAGCGTGCCAGCCGCACCGGCAAAGTCCGCGAACGGCAGCGGACCCATTTTAAACACCAGCCGTGGCGTCAGATCGGCCAGATGATAATGCGGCAGCGCCAGCCAGAACGACTGCAGCACTCCCGAATCCGCGCCACCCAGCAGCGGGGCCAGCCACGCCGCGCCAAACAAGCCCATCAGTAGCAGTCCGGTGGGCACCAAAAACGCAATGACCTCCGCCGTGCGTGTGCCCAGCACCACCGCCAGCAGGCACAGCGGCGCGGCGCACAGACTGTAAAGTAAACCATATTGAAACACGAGTGTCATCCACATGCGCGCCTCCTCGGGCCGCTTTGGCAACGTCCACGTCAGACAAAAGACCACCGCGATCAGCACCACCGCCAGCATCCAGACCCAGATCGCCGCGCTGAGCTGCAGACACTGGCTGATGCGCCCCGAGCCGCCAGCCTGCAGATGCTCCAGCATGCCCTCGCGCCGCATGCGGTGCCCGAGCGCCGAGGCTTGAAACGGCAGCCAGGTGAAGAGCGCGATCCAGGCATAGAACCAGGCCGCCTGCGCACGTGCGGGCTGTAGAATCTGCGGGTTTTCCTCCCACGGCGTCAGCAGCGGCGCAACCCAGATAAACAGGCCCGCTCCCAGCAGCAGCAGCCAGCAACTACCCCGGCCCATGAGTCCGGCAAAGCTGAGGCGAAACAAGGGCCAGACGCGCACGGAGCTCATGATTGCAACGTGCGGTAGGTTTCCATCCAGGTGCTGCCGCTGCGGCTCGTGGCATGCCGCAACTGACCACCGGCAATGGTCAGCAGCGAGTCCGCCGCACGCACGCACTCCAGTTCATGCATGATGACTAGGCGCAGCGTTTGCGTGCCTGCCGTGGCCCAGAGCTGCGTCACCTGCTCGCGCGTTTCGGCATCCAGGCCGGTGAGCGGCTCATCCATGAGCAGCACGCTGGTTTCACTCTGCGCTGCCTTCACCTCGGCCAGAATCAACAGTACCTTCTGGCGGTTGCCGCGTGAAAGCTTGCCGATGGGAGTGGTCAAATTCAGACGTAGATTCTCGGCGAGATTTTCCGCCGCGACGAGCGACGCACCCTTGAACCAGGAACGGAAAAACGTGCGCGATTTCATTTCTGGATCGACCCGCAGCTCATCCGCGAAGTAATGCACCTGCGCACCGGTCTTGACGTGGCCTTGCAAAGCCGGAGCCAACCCTGCAAGCGTCCGCAGCAGGGTCGTTTTGCCCGAACCGTTCGGTGCCACCAGCAGGTGCAGCCCCATGCCAGCACGAATGTCTCCGCCCACTTCCACCAGGCAGCGCGCCGCCCGCTTCCACGGCAGACCGGTGTGGTAGCCGATGCGGGTGCCGCCTGGGATGTGCAGAAGAGTTTCGGTGGCCATACGGAGGGAAGATACTTTCACTGCCCGGCATCCCAAAGTCCATCACTTCCATTTGATGAAGGGTCATAAACGGACGATCCAAGCATGAGAAGGGGAGGCATCACGGAGTGATCGACTGACAGCGCATCACTGTCCAGACTGACCACGGCTGGCATCGTGGTCCAGCCCTGCGGCAGATAAGGTTGCAACTGATCGGTGGACACCCCTGCAATATCTGTGGTGGGATGATCGGAAAGATAGGCGCGCTGGGCGGCAAAGACCGCTTGGAGTGACACCGCAGCATCCTTGCCACGCTGCCAGTTTCGCACCGTGGCAATGTTCATGCTTGCGAAGGTGGCTAGCCCCAGCAGCAACCCGATCACAAGGCTGATCTCGATGAGCGTGAAGCCGCCATGGTTGCGTGCAGGGCGGGAATGGATCTTCTGCATGCTTCAGGATTTGGGTTTGACTACCTGCGCCACCTCAGCCTTGGAAATGATTTTCACGGCCCCCTGACGCACGTTGAGCATGGTCGTTGAAACCGTGACCTCGGTCTGCGTCACCGGCAGGCTCTTCGTGAGCTCCGCAGGCAGCGTGGCGCGACGATGAATGTATAGAATACGCGCCCGGTCCGGATTCGCGACTTGAGCAGCAAACGCCTGCTGTGCCGGCACCGGCTTGAGCAATGCGTTCGCGGCTTTCACCGGAGCCGCAGTGTCCATGCCGGGGATCGGCCGGGGAACGAACTTCGGCGGATCAGCCGCCAGTACCGCAGTGGTGGCGAGCAGCAGGGAAGGAAGCAGGAATCGTGTTTTCATAAGCGTGGGTTGAGTTTACATGTTGCCAGACTGCATCATGCGCGGCCCCATCAGGAAGATGGGCAGCATGGAGCCAGTGAAGACAAAGCCGATAAGAACTACCGCCATGGCCAGAGTGATGAAATTGATGACTTGGGTGAAGTCCGCCATGGTCGCGGCGGTGTCCTCTTCGTAAATGTCACGCAGCAGTTCGAGCTGCTGGGGCAGGGAGGCCGAGCGCTCGCCGATGCCGATCATGTGGATGACCTGCGGGTCCAGATTGGTGTTTCGCTTCAGCGCCTCAGCGAATGGCACGCCGGAAGACTCATACACCTGCGAGGCCTTGATGAAGTCTGGATACATCGGCGTTCCCAGCAGCACCCGCGCGGACAAAGCGGAGGCGCGGGCGAGGTTGATGCCATTGGCATACAGCATCTGCAGCGTTCCAATGTAGGCGCTCTGGCGCAAGCCCATGACCAGCTTCGTCAGCAGCCGCCAGTATTTCATGAAGAAAATCAGCAGCTTCTGCCTGAACGCCGCTGAGCGAAACACGGCGGTGATGAAGCTCGTTAGGGCGATGACAAAAAAGGGCCACGTGTTCTGCACCACATGGCTGACCGAAAAGATAAACACCGAAATCTGATCCGGCTCCTGGCGCACGCTTTTCAAAGTCTCCTCCACCTGGGACACGACAAAAATCTGCGAATAGATGAAGAGCCCTATCTGAAACAGCACCACCAGCGACGGCACCAGCAGCGCGGTGCGTAACTTGCTGGCAAACATAAGCTCAATCTTGATGCGGCGCGCAAGCGAAGAGAAAGCCTCACCCAGTTGGCCGGCATCCGCACCAGCCTCGATGATGGTGATGATGGTGCCGTCAAATTTTTGCTCCTTGGCAAAGGCGATGTGAACTGGCATCCCCGCTTCAAGCCGGTTGCGAATGTTCATCAGCGACGATTGCAGCTCCGGATCAGGCAGACCCTGCGAATAATACAGCAGCGCGTCTGCTGTACTGATGTTTGCCTTCAGCATGGAGGCAAGGCCGCGGAAGAGCTTGATGAGTTCTTTACGGGAGACCGGCTTCTTGGACTTTTCGCTCTTCGGCGTGCCAGCCAGGGATTTGATCAAGGCCACGCGAAAGCCTGGCTTGTTCACCAGCAGCGCCGCCTGTTCGCGGTTTGGTGCCTCGCACTCGATCACCTTGGAGATTTCGGGCCGCTTGATGTTGCGCAGCGTGACTTGGAAGGCGTTCATGGCTCAAGTTTCGTAGGTGAGATCAAGGACCTTTTTCAGCGCATCGAGGTCCGTTCTCCCCTCGGCCATCAGCTTCAAACCATTGTCCCGCAGCGATGGCAGACCTGACTCCCGGCGCACTTCCTCTTCCAGTTCATAGGGCGTGATCTCCCCCTTGGCCAGCTTGTCGCCAAGCTTCGGGGTGATGGGCAAAATCTCCAGGATGGCGGTGCGCCCTGAGTAACCACGACCATGGCACTCTGAGCAGCCTTCCTTATGGTGTTTGAACAGCGGGCGCTTTGCCCAGGATGAATCAAGATGGAACAGCCGGATCTCACGCTCCGATACGCCTTCGATGCTCTCCTTGCAGCTCGGGCAGAGCAGCTTCACCAGACGCTGCGCACAGGCTGCCTTCAGTGTCTGCGCGATCTTCCAGCGCTCCATGCCCAGTTGCTGAAAGCGCTCGATGATCTGCGAGGCGCGTGGCGTATGAATCGTGGTCAGCACCTTGTGGCCGGTGATGGCGGCCTCGATCGCCAGCTCTGCCGATTCACGATCACGCACCTCGCCCATCAGAATGATGTCTGGATCAGAGCGCATGAAACTGGCGATCATCGGTTTGAACTCAGTCGAGTCGCGCAAGTCGCAGTGCGTCACCCCGGGAATCTCGTCTTCGACCGGATTCTCCAGCGTCAGGATGTTGTCCTCCGGGTGGTTCAGCTCCCGCAGCATCGCGTTCAGCGTGGTCGATTTGCCCGAACCTGTGGGACCTGACATCACGATGATGCCGGAGGGCACCGCCATGGCTTTGTCGAGTTCAAACAAGGTCTCCTCATCAAAGGCCAGCGTTCCCATGCCGAGCCGTGCCTCCAGATGCGTCTTGTCCAGCAGTCGCATGGTGACATGGTAGCCGCGGTAGGTGCGGTGCCGCTCATAGCGCACCCCGACGGCGCGTCCGTAGTAGCTGGCAGTAAAGCGGCCTGATATGCCCGGCCGTTTGCTGCGCTCCTCCGGCGCGAGGCGCATCAGATTGAGCAGAAACGCATCCACTCGGTCACGCAGCTTCACCGGCATGTCGAAACGAACCCCCAGGGCGCCATCGACGCGGAAGCAGTATTGAAAGCTGGTTTTTTCCGTCTTGATGTGAATGTCCGAAGCGTGCTGTTTGATCGCATCACTCACCATGCTTGCCACCAGTTGGGCGATGGGCTCCTCATACTGACGCGTCACATCAAAGTCCGGCGTTTCATTGGAGAACTCCTCCACTTCCACCGCCTCAAGTTCCGCCCGACTCGGCCCCGAGGAGCTTGAAGACCCCTCGATCATGGCGGACACCTCGGAGGCCAGCGTCACCACCTTCAACACTTCATCTTCCGGGAAACGCGCCGCACAGTAATCATCCGCCCGGTAGTCCCACGGATTCGCGACTGCCAGCAGCACCTGCTGCACGCTGCGCCGCAACGGCACGAACATACCACGTGACATCACCACCGGATCGCAGTAGCCGACGAACTCCGCATCCGCCATCTCACGCACCTGCGGAAAGGCTGGCAGCCCCGCTGCACGACCAACGGCCCCCAGCATGCGCGTTTTTGATGTGCGCCGCACCAGCGCTTCATCCGACTGGCCTTCCTGACCCACCGTGGCCGCCCGCAACTGGCTGATGATCAGCCGTTGGATCGTGTGATTGAACTCAATGCCGAGGTTTAGATTCATGGGGCAAAGTGTCGCTGCATGAGTAGTTGCCATGCAGGTAGATCGGTGAAGAAGCTGAATACAAAGGGCGCATCGCCTTCGGACGTACGGTTCAGCTCCTGGCTGATCCAGAAGGACGCCGCCAGTGCTGAAACGGGATTGAGCGACGTGACATGGACGATGCTCGTTTCGCCTGCCAGCACCGCAGGACAACCAAGCGCCATGCACACCGGACGCAGAACCGGGCAATATTCATAGAGCCCTGCTGCCTTGCCCGGCAAGGGGCCGAAACTCCAGCAATGTACACGGTCGTTCAGGCTGTTGTGCAGCAGCTTCTGCATCCGCGCCAGTTCGCCCTCCGCCGTCAGCGCATGCTTTTGCGCCTGAAATTCCGCCGCGAAGTCCAAGAAGTCGGGCATGATGCCGGAGGCCGCGTCGAGCTTCTCGCCATA
>NZ_JAQSEA010000055.1 GCF_029946185.1 Prosthecobacter sp. | reverse complement strand
CATTGAATATCAGCCCGCAAAGCGGCAGTGGCAGGCTGGACCTGGCCTATTGGATCGCCTCAAAGGACAATCCGCTGACGGCACGCGTGATGGCGAATCGTGTGTGGCTGAAGCTGATGGGCAGCGCCATCGTACCGACGCCGGATAACTTTGGTGCGATGGGTCAGAAGCCTTCCCACCCTGAACTGCTGGACCATCTGGCGGTCTCGTTCATGGAGAACGGCTGGTCGGTGAAGAAGCTGATCCGTGAGATCATGATGAGCCGTGCCTACCAGATGGGATCAGGCTATGATGCGGCGAACTATGCCGTGGATCCCGACAACAAGTGGCACTGGCGCATGAACCAGCGCCGGCTGGAGGCGGAGGCGATCCGCGATGCGATGCTGGCGGTGAGCGGCTCGCTGAATTTGTATCCGGTGGACGGATCTCCCGTGGCGCGTGCGGGGGAAGGCCGACAGGGATTGATTTCGATCTTCCGTGGTGATCTGACGAGCAAGGCCTCCACCTACCGTTCGATCTACATTCCGATCATTCGGGATCAGATTCCTGAAATGCTCTCCGTGTTCGACTATCCGGATGCGAGTCTGGTGAATGGTGATCGAGATACGACGAATGTGCCATCGCAGAGCCTGTACCTGATGAACAATCCGCAGGCGCAGAATGCGGCGGACGCGTTTGCGGCGCGCATTGCCAATCATCCGGGCAGTGCCGCCGAAAGACTGAGCTACGCCTACGAACTGGCGTTTGGCCGTGAACCCACGGCGCAGGAGAAAACTGCGATCAGCCAGTTCTGGATGCGCTTCCCGCAGCAGATCGCCAAGGGCGGCGGCAGCAGCAAAGAGGTGAAGGAGCAGGCGGAGTTTGCCGCGCTGTCCGCCTTCTGCCAGAGCCTGATCGCGAGCGCCGAGTTTCGTTACCTCAATTAAAGCACCTCCATTCTTCCCACGTCATGAGCACCCATCAATTTTCCCGGCGCGAGTTTTTGAAGACCGGCTCGAACGGCTTCGGCTATCTGGCCTTTGCCGCGCTGGCACAGCAGCAGGCGCTGCGCGCCAATCCGCAGGCCGCCACGGGGCCGCTGGCACCGAAAGCACCACATTTCGTGCCACGTGCGAAGCATGTGATTTTTCTCTGCATGCAGGGGGCGCCGTCGCATGTGGATACGTTTGACTACAAGCCGAAGCTGATCTCGGACAACGGGAAAGCTGCACCCTCGGCGGCCGGTCGCTATGGCACGGCGAAGCTGATGGCGTCGCCGTGGAAGTTCAACCGGCAGGGCAAGAGCGGCCTGTACATCTCGGAGCTGTTTCCCAATCTGGGCAAGCATGCGGATGAGATGTGCATCCTGAATTCGATGTCCACGGATCTGCCCGCTCATCCGCAGGCCTTTTCCCAGCTCCACACCGGGACGACGCAGTTCGTGCGTCCATCGTTGGGATCATGGGCCTTGTATGGTCTTGGCACGATGAATGAAAACCTGCCGGGATTCATCACGGTGAATCCGCCCGGCAACGCGACACGCACCTATGGCAGCGCCTTTCTACCTGCCATTTATCAGGGCACCAAGATTGGCGGCAACGGTTTCCCCGGTGGTGGTGGACGGCGGGGCGGTGGGATGGAGCAGGCCACGGTGGCGAACATCAAGAACAGCCGCTACACGACGGAAGAGCAGCGTACGCAGCTGGATCTGGTACAGGCGCTCAACAAGGCGCGTATGCAGCAGGACGGCGGTGTCAGCGCCGAAGTGGAAGGCGTGATCGAGTCCTATGAACTGGCGTTTCGCATGCAGGCCGAGGTGCCCAAGGTGATGGATCTGAGCAAGGAAACAGAGGCCACAAAGGCGCTGTATGGCATTGATGAGCAGGAGACGGACGCATTTGGCAGGCAGTGCCTGATGGCGCGCAAGTTCGTCGAGGCGGGCGTGCGTTTCATCGAGCTCACGAATGGCAACTGGGACCAGCACTTCAATCTGAAGGCTTCGTTGGAGCGCAATACGGGGGCCATCGACAAACCCATTGCCGGTCTGCTGGCCGATCTGAAGCAGCGAGGACTTCTCAAAGACACCTTGATCATCTGGGGTGGGGAATTCGGGCGCTCTCCCCACAGCCAGGGGGAGGACGGGCGCGATCACAACAACAAGGGCTTCTCCATGTGGATGGCCGGCGGCGGGGTGAAGGGGGGGATGAATTACGGGATGACGGATGACTACGGCTACGAGGCGGTGCAGAACAAGATGCACATCCATGACTGGCACGCGACGGTGCTGGCCCTGCTGGGCCTTGATCACGAACGGCTTACCTTCCGTTATGCTGGCCGCGATTTCCGTCTGACTGACGTTTACGGCACGGTGGCGAAGGAGATCATTGCATGAGCGAATTGACCTCCATTGTGACGCACGCGTTGCATCTGGCCTGATTCGTCTTATCAATGGCGCTGAAAATGGGAAACAGCGCCTCAGCATCCGCCATAAAGATGTCCTCCAGCCAGGCGCTGGATGCTGGCTCCAGCAGTGCGATCGATTCAGCGGCGATGCTGCGCATTGAGACGTTTATAGCGACGGAACTGCCGGATGAACTGCGCGCCAGCGCCAAGGCCCTGCTACGTGCAGTGGCCGGCAAGGTCGCAGTGCCGGGGCATTTTGATGCGTTCTGCTGCCAGGCATTTTCAAAGCCGGAGTGGGCAGCCGCGAGCAGTCTGCTGATTGCGGAGATGTTTGAGGAAGACGAGGATCAACTCGCCGAACTCGCGCGCATCCCCGACTTGGTCATTGAGATGAGCAGTGGCGAGGTCAACGTGACCTGCATGGTGGCATCGCGGTGGGCTGCACGCGGGGAGACACACCGCCTCTCCAGGCTCGCGGATGCGATCGTGGCGTCGCATGCCTCTAGAAATGCCTGTGCCGTCGATATCATGCTGGCCTTGGCCGCCACGCTGGCGGTGACACGGTTTTCTCGTGCAGAGCAGTTGTACAATGCGGCGCTGCCACTGGCAGGAGAGGAGCATCAGGAGGCCCTGGGGGATGCCAGGCGCTGGCTGACGGCTGGGCGTGTGGTGTGCAGTGCAGCGCAAGATGAGCGTGATTTTTGGGACGTACGGCTGCGCAAACCCAAGACGGCCTGGACGTGGCGGAGCAAGGCGGAGCGTGAGGCTCTCGATCATCTGTCGGAGTGTCTGGCACCCGACATCGAAGGGGCCGATTTATTCAAGGCCGTGCTGCCGGAGTGCTGGTGGGAACTGGCGATGAAGTGTGCGCAACAGCAGGAAAATCTTGTGCTGGCGACCCAAAAGCTGGCGACTGTGAAATCCGAAAACGGAGCTGGGGCTGTGAAGGTCTCGCATGAGCAGTTTCCGGCACCTGAACGGGCTGTCCGGAGCATCCCCACTCCTCATAACTCGGTACCACTTTTTCGATTTATTCTTGGTTGGGTCTGCGGCTTCATCTTCACGCTGCTCAGCCTGCTGCTGGTTCCGCGAAATTTTGTCGTCGGCGTTCTGGACACGCTGAAGCCAGAGGGCGTGCGCTCTGACCATGCCAATCTGGGGGCATGGCGTGAGGGTGAATTGCAAAAAAAGGCTGCTGAGATGGCAGCCTATAAAGTGCAGCATGCTTTGGCAAAAACCGGTGCCTGGCGTGAAAACGAAAAGGTGCTGTCCGGACAAAGCCCGGAACTGCCGTTTGACAGCCCGCAGTATATGAATCTGCTGGTCTGGCTGAATTTAGACCCGCCTAAGGATGCGGAGGTTCGTTTGCGTGTTTGCAAGCTGCTGCTGGAACGCGTGAAGGCGAATGCCATCACCCTATGGGAGTTATTAGTCTATCCTGGTTCTGCAAATGCTGCAGAAATCAAAATAGCAGCACGTAACGCGCTCACGGACGTGGCCTATCAATGGAGCGATGATGAGAAAAGGCGCCTCAAAGTGATTGTCGGTGGTACCATGGCAGGTACACCACCAGCGGTGGGGGCCAAAAGATAGCCGGGCAAGCTCAAGTGGCCCAAATGTGAGAGTTACGCGTGATAAGATTGCATTTTTGGTAGGTCTACTTGGTATCCTTTGAGCTATTGCGAATAGCCACAGAGAGCGACATTTTTTTAGCGGAGTCTCTAAAATAAGCTTTACTCAATAATAAAATTACCAGATTTTTCAGAATAGGATTTGCAAATATGAGTCATAAACCTTATAAACTAGAGCGTTTATATGAGGTCTTGCCCCGGAAACCCCGGTTGGCATGATCTCACCCTATGGTTCATTAACTTGTTATGATTGAAGAGCTTCAGCAATTTGGCAGCCTGTCCGTGGCGCATCGAACCGGTGGCGCACCGGTGGAGCTGATGCGTTCCAAGGATGAGGTTGTTTTTCTAGCCTTCGACAACCGGATCCACCGGTTGGTGGAATTGCATGTGCTGCGTGGGGGGAGCACGCTGGATGCGGCGATGAAGAAATCGGCCTTTGAGCGCGCCCGTCAGGCATCGAAAATCTGCGGCCATGCTTTCATGCGCATTCTGGAAGTGGGTGAGGACCAAGGGCTGGTTTATTACACCAGCAATCTCAATGACGGTGAGTTCGTCGAGCATTACACCCAAAGGCGCGGCGCGGTGGCACCTGCGACAGGGCTGGCGATGGTTTATCAGCTGCTGGATGACCTGCTTCAGCTGCAAGGGTTTCAGCGTCTTGTTTCGCGGATGCATCTAGACCGCGTGCTGGTCACGACTCTGGAGGACACGTTCCTGCAACTTCGCGTGTTTGATTACGGTCTGTCGCAGATGGATGCAGGGTCGGACGTACAGAGTGGTGAGCGGCTGGTGGTGGAGGCCTGCCGGTTGATTTTCCTGCTGCTGACAGGCCAGCCCTATGCAGGCGAAAATCCGGACAAGTTTCCTGCATTAACACAACTGCCGATGGGCTTGCGAACTGCGGTCAGAGCAGCTCTTACCGACCCCGACAATGCGCCGACATCGATTGAAAAACTGCGTGATGATGTGCGAGAAGCGTTCAGCGCTCTTTCGAGCAATATCAAAGCACGCAATTTTCGCAAACACCTGGTGGTGAACTCCTCGCTGCAGCCACAATCTCAGCTTCAGGAACTGCTGCTGGAAGATGTGCCGGTCGAAAATATTCTGGGAACGCGGTTTCGTGTGGAGGGTGCGGATCACGCCCGCCGCTATCCCTTTTCCATTCCTGCGATCAACACGAAACTGGACCAGCCTGTCACGGTGCATCTTCTGCCACCGTCGAGAATCGTGGATAAATCCCGCTACGAGGCGGTGCCATTGCAGATGTGGCGTTTCAATCCTGAGCGGCACCCCAACATCCTGCGGTCCTTGAGTCTCTGGGAAAGCCCTGACTGGACGTTCCTGACCGAAGAGCGGGAGCCTGGCTTTGCGCTTAGTCGTCTGATGGCGGAACGCATCACGCTGAATCCTGCTGAAGTGACGGTGCTGATGCGGCAGATCTGCGCCGGGCTTGATCAGGCGGTGGAGTGTGGCGTGCAGCGTGTGGATTTGCACCCATCCAACATCCTGCTGCGAGTAGGAAAAAATGGTCCGTTGCTCTCGCGGGAACTGGAAAGATTGATGCAGAAGCGTCTGGATGCCTGGCCTTCGTTTGTTGTGAAGCTGCGTCCGCACATGACGATGCGCAGCTTGTATGAGCCGCTGCTGGTTGACATGGATATCGCCGAAGGACAGCAGATGGAGGAGCATTTGCAGAATCGGGATTTTCGGCATCGCTCCTTTGTGGCGCTCGCAGGCTATTTGCTGACAGGAGAGCGTCAGAGCGGAGGCGTGCCGCAGTTTTCTGAATCCATCCCTGAGACGGCCGCCGCTTATGTGCGTGACTGCCTGGAATTGATCCGTGGTGCGGGCAAGACCCCTAGCCCGGGTGATTTCCTCGACAAATTTGAGAGGCTGCTCTCTGCGCCCGCAGTTGATCTGGCCACGCGCCTGCGTGGCAGAACTCTGGTGGCGGTGGAGGAAATGGAAAGTGTCGGCTCCGTCTCTGATTTTGACGAGGATTGGCATGCGAACAATACCGCCGCCGAACCTGTTGATGAGGAGCCGATTTCTCCCATCAAGCGAGGAATTAAGACGCATGACTTCAATTCGATACATCAGCAAAAGCGCAGTCTGCCTTGGGGTGCCATGGCGGCGGCCGCCGTGGTGATGCTGAGTGTAGGTGCGTGGATTTTCTTGGGTGGTAGAGAGACGCCCGGAGCTGTGGGACAGCCCTTGGTTTCCTCTGCTGCAGCTGAAGGACCTGCTGTCAGGGTACATGACATGTCACCTGCGGTCGTGACAGTGGTCAAAAGCAGTCCGGTGCCAGTGCTAACAGCCGCAGTCAAACCTCAGCCCTCCCCCGTCAAGCCGACGGCTGTCCTGAAGGAGGCTTTGCCGAATCCATCCGTCAAACCAGCGCCAGTTGTGGTGGAAGCTTTGCCGA
>NZ_JAQSEA010000054.1 GCF_029946185.1 Prosthecobacter sp. | reverse complement strand
TCAGGAAAATCTCTGCGACCGTTCATTCTCTGCGGTTCAAATCTCCGGCCATTCCCCTGCCCAAGATTCTGCTGACTCAGCAAGCGCCTAGTCGATCGCGCCTTTTTTGCGCAAAAACGGCACCAACTCATCCACGCCGAAGTCGGCCAGCACTTCGCCATCCCAGTCCATGGTGGGCGCTTTGCTCTGTCCGCTGAGGTCGATCATGGCCTGCATGGCTTCGCGATTGCCGGACACGGTGACCCCTTCATAGGCGATGCCTTTGGCATCAAGATACTCAGTGACTTCTTCACACCAAGGACAGCCGGTTTTGAGATAGACGACGGGTTTGATCATGCCCCTAGATTGCCTTAGAAGGCCGCCAAGGGCAAGCAATCCGTGAGAGATTCGCGGTTGACCACCCCCGTGCCCTGATTAGAATCCGCCCGCTGTTTTCAGAGCCTTCATCCAGTGCTCCGAAGCCCGTCCCTTTGAACATCAACTCCTCATGCGCTATCTTCGACTCCAGAAAGCGCAGCAGGAACCGTTCCAGCGGATGGATCGTCCAAAAGAAAGATCCAGCGTGCTGAAAGTGCACGCGGGTGTGACTTTTGAGCAGGCAGGGCCAGTGCGGCCCAGCTTTGAAAACTGCAGCAGCCCGTGGTGGTGCTGTGGCTGGCCGCTCGTGCGGTCTGCCGCGTGCCGCGGACCCGTGGAAGAGGCAAGCCGCCCGTTCCCGCCCGCCGCCCCTCCCAGCACCCCGGCCCTGCTCGAACACGCAAACCATCGCTACATCAACACAACTCATGTCCGACTATCCAAACCGCAATGGCGGAGACAGCAACAACGGCAATCGCCGCAATCGCAACCGCAACCGTCCGCGTGGCCCACGCCCTGAAGGTCCGCGTCCTACCCGTGAAGGTGGCCGCGAAAGCCGCAATGCCCCCCCTTCCTTCTTCCAGAAGATCCTTGGCTTCTTCGGCATCGGCAAGTCCAGGCCGAAGAGCCGCCCGCAGGCAGATCGCAGCGGCCCCAGCTCCGGCCCTCGCTCCACGAATGACAATCCACGCCCGCAGCGCGAGCCACGTCCACGTCGTGAAGCCCCACCTTCCGTGAGCCCGGGAGACATCACCACAGACCGTCTCTACGTCGGCAACCTTTCCTATGACGCCAGCGAGAGCGATCTCTTTGAATTGTTCAACGGCGTCGGCGCTGTGAAGAATGCCGAAGTCGTCGTCAACAGCCGCACCCAGCGCTCCAAAGGCTTTGCCTTTGTGACCATGGGCAGCGTCGAAGAAGCACGCCGCGCCGTGCAGGAACTCAGTGCCAAGGATTTCATGGGCCGCCCCTTGCAGCTCAGCGGTGCCAAGCCCAACACCCGCGGTGACGACTCCGACTCTCCTTCTCAGGAAGAAGACACGCATGCGGCCTGATTGACCTAATCCATTGTTTCATTGCGCCCGCAGGTTCTCGAACGAACCTGCGGGCTTTTTTTGGCCTGCTGTTCTTTTACAAAAAATCACCAACTCGCTGAACAAAAACACCGCAGTCCCCCTCCAAGTCCATCAAACTCACCATGCCTGCCCCCGCCCCACTTGATCGGAATCCCCTTCCCGGAACTGCCCAGTCCAAATCACCTGCCCCCCAGGGCTCACCTTCTGAGATTCGTGACGATGAGCAGTTCTGCAGCCAGTTGGAAGACCGCGAGCTGCTCAGCGGCCCAAACCGCCGTCTGCGGGATCTGCAACTGCTCTACGGCGTGGCCAAGGACTTTATCCTCGGCTTCCGCTCGCTGCATTTCGTCGGCCCCTGCATCACCGTCTTCGGTTCCGCGCGCTTCGCGGAGGATCATCCCTATTACAAGCTGGCACGGGACATGGGCGCGGCCATCGCAAAAATGGGCTTCACCGTTTTGACCGGTGGCGGCCCCGGCATCATGGAAGCCGCCAATCGTGGCGCCAAAGATGTGGGCGGTCGCAGCGTCGGCTGCAACATCCGCCTGCCCTTTGAGCAAAGCCACAATCCCTACCTCGACCGCTGGGTCACCATGGAGCATTTCTTCGTGCGCAAGACCCTCCTCATCAAGTACAGCTACGGCTTCATCATCATGCCCGGAGGCTTCGGCACCATGGACGAAATGTTTGAGGCCCTGACCCTCATCCAGACCAAGAAACTCAAGAACTTCCCCATCGTCATCATGGGCGCTGAATTCTGGCCGGAGATGCGCCACTTCATGGAGCACATGCTCAAAGGCGCGACCATCAGCGCAGAAGATCTGGATTTGATCAAATGGACCGATTCGGTCGATGAGGCCATCGCCCATCTGCAGGAAAAAGCGGTCTCACAATTCGGACTGCGGCGTCATCGCGTGCCGCAAAGCAATCCCTTGCTGGGAGAAAAGGCGCTTGAGGGCTCCCATTGAAACACCACACTCCACCCCCGCGCATGTCAGACCACACCTTCACCCTCTCCAACGGCCTCACGCTGGGCTATTGCGAGTACGGTGACCCGCGCGGCGAGGTGGCCTTTTACTTTCACGGCTGGCCCTCCTCGCGCAGCCAGGGCTCCCTCTTTCATGAGCATGCCAAAAAGCACGGCATGCGCCTCATCTGCCCGGACCGCCCCGGCATCGGCCTCTCAGACTTTCAGGCGGGCCGCACCTTGTCTGACTGGCCGGTTACGCTGGAGGAGCTCGCCGCGCACGTCGGCGCAGACAATTACCACGTCATCGGCTGGTCGGGCGGCGGGCCTTATGTGCTCGTCTCAGCGCTGCAGCTCCATCGGCGGCTCCTCTCCGCCACCATCATCTGCGGTGCACCCCCGCTGAAGTTCCTGGGAGACCGGCAGATGTTCTGGCTCTACCGCTTCATGATCCAACTGCGGCATTTTTTCCCGACGATTCTCGGCTTGGTGCTCTACCTCGGCGGCCTGGCTGCCAAGGGGAATCCGCAGAAGCCCCCCTTGCGCTGGCTCATGAAACTGCTCGGTGTCGAAGACCGCCGTGTCCTGCTGCTGCCCGGCATCTTTGACGTGGTGCGTGAGGCGACCCTCGGCGCGCTGGATCGCGGCGCGCGCAGTGTCATCGCGGATGCAGACATCTACCTCAGCGAATGGGGCTTTGAAGTCAGCCAGATCAATTTCCCCATCCGCTTCTGGCATGGCAAACAGGACCGCAACATTGCCTGGACCTACACCCAGCAGGTCGCCGAACTCATCGCGCAGGCGGAGACCCACTGGTCTGAAATCGACGGCCACTACTCCCTGCCCATCACGCATTCAGAGCAGATCATCACCGCAGCTCTGCAAAAGGAAGCGCCTGCATTGACGCCCGCTCATTAGAAAAAAGGGCCGGCACAAAACGCTGCAAAAAAGCCCTCGCACGCGCGTTCCCTTTTTCTCATGATCCGCCCACTCATCTGCCTCCTGGCCCTGTTCGTCACCGCTTTCTCGGTGGCGGCAGACACAGCCCTCCCCAACAAGGACAAGTTCCATCTCTTCCTGCTCGTCGGGCAGTCCAACATGGCAGGCCGTGGTGTGGTGGAGGCGCAGGACCTGGGGGTCAATCCGCGTGTGCTCATGCTCAGCAAAGACGGCCAGTGGGTGCCCGCTGTGGACCCGCTGCACTTTGACAAAGCCGCCGCAGGCGTGGGCTTGGGCAAGACCTTTGGGCAGCTCATCGCCGCGGCGAATCCGGGCGTGACGATTGGTTTGATCCCCTGCGCCGTCGGTGGCTCGCCCATCGATTCCTGGCAGCCCGGCGTATTTTACCCGCCGACCAAGAGCCATCCGTGGGATGACATGGTAAAGCGCGCCGAACTCGCGCTGCCTGCGGGCACCCTGAAAGGCATCCTCTGGCATCAAGGCGAGAGCGATTCCACAGCGGCGCTTGCCCCCACCTATGCCGCAAAGCTGCATGATCTGGTCAAACGCCTGCGCACACTCGTGAAGTCGCCTGAGGTTCCTTTCATCGCCGGACAGATGGGCCTGTTTGATGGCGTCCCGTGGTTGCCCGAGAAAAAAACTGTCGATCAGGCGCATCGTGATCTGCCAAAGGAAGTGCCGCACACCGCTTTCGTGACAGCCGAAGGCCTGCACCACAAAGGCGACAAAGTACATTTCGACTCGGCAGCGTATCGTGAACTCGGCAAACGGTATGCGGCGGCGTTTTTACAGATGACGAAGTGAGGCTTGCGCATGGCAGCGCAGAGGATCGGATGTCACAAAAGGCGGCGTATTGGGCATAATAAGCACCGTACCCAGCGCCGTATGATCACGCACCATGTTGCGCTTCATCCTCCCGCTGTCCCTTCTTCTGTTTGCCACCTCGATTCACGCTGAATTCAAAGCGGGGGCCGCAGTCATCGACATCTCGCCGCCGAAGCTGCCGGTGCTGGTCAATGGCGGCATGCTAAGCCGCTACGTGGACAAGATCAAAACCCGAGTGCATGCACGCGCCATCGTGGCCACGGATGGCAAGACGGAGATCGCCATCGTGGTGGCGGACAGTTGCATGATGAGCCGTGAGGTGCTGGACGATGCGAAGAAGATGGCCGCCGCCAAGACCGGCATCCCGGCAGACCGCATGCTGATTTCCGCCACGCATGCACATTCGGTGCCCTCCTCCATGGGCTGCCTCGGCACCGATCCCGATCCAAGCTACGTGCCGTTTTTGAAAGAGAAACTCGTCGAGGCCATCGCCGCCGCGCAGGCCGCGCTGGCACCTGCACGCATCGGCTTTGCCCAGGCAAATGCCGCTGAGTTCACCGCCGTGCGGCAGTGGATTCGCCGGCCAGATCGCCTCGTGGAAGACCCCTTTGGCAACATGTCGGTGCGGGCCAACATGCACGCAGGGAGCAACTGGGATAGCGTGACGGGTGAGTCCGGCCCGGAAGATCCCGCACTCTCGCTCATCTCCATTCAAACCAAGGACGGCAAACCGCTGGCGGTGCTGGCAAATTTTTCCATGCACTACTTCGGCGACAAGGACATCAGCGCTGACTACTACGGCCTCTTTTCAGACGGGCTCACGCAGCGCATCGACCCCCAGGGAAAAATGGTGGGCATGATGTCGCATGGCTGCAGCGGAGACATCTATCGCGTGGATTACACCATCCCGGAAAAAGAGCGTCCGAAGCCGACCATTAATGAGTACACCAGCGGCCTGCTCGACATCGCAATGAAGGCCTATGCCGGCATCAAGTATGAAGACCAGCCCACCGTCGCCATGACGGAGACGCGCATGACCTTGAACTACCGCACGCCCGACAAGCAGCGCCTTGAATGGGCGCAGCGTGTGATGGCGGAAGTCGGAGACCGCTTGGTAAAGACGACGACGGAAGTCTATGCGCGCGAGCAGATCATTTTGCATGAGCGGCAGCAGACGGAGATCGTCGTGCAGGCGCTGCGCCTTGGCGACATCGCCATCGCCACCACCCCCAATGAAACCTATGCCCTCACCGGCTTGAAGATCAAAGCCGCGAGCCCCCTGCCCCACACCATCGTCATCGAACTCGCCAACGGCGGGGACGGCTACATCCCGCCGCCAGAAATGCACGCCTGGGGCGGCTACAACACCTGGGCCGCACGCTCCGCCGGGCTGGAAGTGAATGCCGAGCCGAAGATCACTGGCGCAGCCATCACCGCGCTCGAACGCGTCACCGACAAACCGCGCCGCGAGTGGAAACTCAGCGATGGCACAGCAGCCAAGGCGGTGCTGGCTTTGAAACCGGCCGCCTACTGGCGCCTCAACGAAGTCACCGGCCCCGTGGCGGCTGACGCGAGTGCTCACGGCCATGACGCCGTGTTTGAGCGCGATGTCGCCTACTATCTTGAAGGCCCCAAGACAGCGAGCTTCTGTGCTGCCGAAGTGAACCGCGCCCCGCACCTCGTCGGCGCACGCATCCGCTCACGCCACCCTGATCTCGGCAGCCAGTACACCGTTTCTCTGTGGTTCTGGAATGGCATGCCAAATGACGGCCGCGACACCAGCGGCTGGCTCTTCTCCCGGGGCGCGGACCATGGCCTCGGCGTCTTCAGTGACCACCTCGGCATCGGCGGCAAAACCGGCCACACCGGCAAGCTGATCTTCTTCAGCGGCACGAATGATCAAAGCGTCGTCGCAGGCAAAAGTAAAATCCCGCGCTGGCAGTGGCAGCATCTCGTCCTCGTCCGTGACAAAAACACCGTGCGTGCCTACCTCAACGGCACCCTCGAATTCGAAACCGAAAGCATCATTGATCCCGCCCAAGCTCCGCATGAATGCTTCTTCGGCGGTCGCAGCGACAACAACTCCAACTGGGAAGGCCGGCTCGATGAAATCGCAGTATTCGACCGTGCCCTGAAGCAGGAAGAAATCACGAAGCTGCAAGTCCCATAATACCAGGCTCCATTGAAACAGGTCTGTCTAGAACGGCACTCGGTTAAGACGGAGCATCGTGAAACTCACAGCTTGCGCGCAGCGCTCCTCGGAGCGCGGAATTTATTCCG
>NZ_JAQSEA010000053.1 GCF_029946185.1 Prosthecobacter sp. | reverse complement strand
CTGAGTCAGAAAAAAGGCGTGGATTTGATGAGCGCCCCAAGCGTGACAACCAAGAGCGGCACCCGTGCCACGATGGAAGTGACACGTGAGTTCATTTACCCAACGGAGTTTGATCCTCCGCGTCTTCCACAGGGTGGTGGTGGTCTCAGCGTGGGCGGTGGCGGTGGCGGTGGTCAGCAGATTGCAACTCCGACAACTCCGACGGCCTTTGAAATGCGCCAGACTGGTGTTCGCCTTGAGGCTGAACCTACAGTTGGTGCTGATGGCAACACGATTGAACTGACCTTGGCCCCAGAAGTGGTGGAGTTTGATGGATTTATCAATTACGGCTCCCCCATTTTGTCTCCTTCGAGTCAGTCGGTGCTGCCGATTCAGCTCTCTACTGGGACGATTGGTTATGTTCCTCTGCAACAGCCAGAGCGTCTGATCACCGCCAACATCATTAATCAGCCGGTGTTCTCGGTGCGTAAGGTGACCACAGGTGTTTCCATCTGGGATGGACAGACGGTAGCTCTGGGCGGCCTGATCCGCGAAGATGTGCAGGATGTGCAGGACAAAGTGCCTATCCTTGGCGATCTGCCCTTCATTGGGCGCCTGTTCAAGAGCGAGTCCGAACAGCACTACAAGCGTAACCTGATGATCTTTGTGACGGCCCATTTGATCGACCCCTCGGGTCAGCGGCTCAAGCCAATCAATGGTTCGCAGGCAGCCTCAGTTGATGCGTCTGCGGTGACTGGCTCAGTCGGAACTCTTCTTCCCCCAGTGACTCCTTAACAGGCTCAATCAGATCATTTCTTAACTCTCATCAGGCAGGATTGCGTCAAGCATCCTGCCTGATGTGTTTTTAACGACTGGCAATTGCAGATGGGCCGCGAACCGGCCATTTACTTCGATGAAATCTTGGTTGATCACGGGCGGAGCAGGATGTGGCAAAAGTACATTGGTGTCGATGTTGATGCAGCAGCTCACGCTGCCGCACCGTTTCTTTTCTGCTGATCAGATGGTGGGGGAGGTCATGAAGCGTGATGCGACGATCAAGGGACTGGTGGCGGTGTTTGGGGAGAGGGTTTTGGTGAAGCCCGGTGAGATCAATCGTCAATGGCTGCGAGACGTGGTTTTGCCGGATGCCATGTTGCGCAAGAAGCTGGAAGGAATTCTGCACCCGCCGGTACTGGAGGCTCTCGAGCTGGCGCGCGGGGAGGCCGAAAAGGCAGGGGTGAATCTTTTCCTTGCGGAAGTCCCCCTCCACTATGAGATTGGAAGTACAGTTTCAGCAGACTTCGTCATCGTGGTGGCTTCCAGCCGGTCGGTGCAAGTCAGGCGGATGATGGAAACCCGGGGACTCGACGAACCGACCGTTCACAAGTTCCTGGAGGCCCAATGGCCCATCGAAGCCAAGGTTGAAAGAGCAGATGCCGTCATTTGGAATGATGGTTCTCTGACATCTCTTGAAGCCCAGGTGCTGACGCTGGCAAGTCCACTCTTGCAAGCATGAACGACCCATCTACCGAATCCCCCGCCACTCCAGTGTCGGAATCCCTCCCTGCTGCCACTCCTTCCATGGAGAATCACGAGCCACAGCTGGAAAGCGCACCGCCCAACCAACCTCCTGCCAATTCCGGAGAGCAGCCTGCTGAACCGCAGAAGACGGATGGAGCACAGGCCCCCTTTCCAGAGGAGGTCTCCATCAATGATCTGCAGGATTCCTCGCTCGCAGAGCTGCTGGAACTCGCGGAGAAGGTGAATTTTCGTCTGAATGCCAGCCGCACGAAGCATCAGCTTATTTACGATCTTTGCTCGTGGATGGCGGAGCACAAAACCCGCCTCAATGTGGAAGGGGTGCTGGAAATCGGTACGGACAATTACGGACTCATTCGTTACCCGAAGTACAGCTTCACCCCCCTGCCTGAGGACGTCTTTGTCCCGTTGTTTCTGGTGAGGAAATTCAATCTGCGTCCAAGTCAGAGAATTGCAGGGATTGCCAAGGCTCCCAAGGATAGGGACAAGTATCTGGCGATCGATCGAATCACTGAAGTCGAAGGGATTACCATCGATAAATGGGAGACCCCGCCCGACTTCGACAAACTGACGGCCACCTTTCCCAACAAGCGCATCATTCTTGAAACGGCGAAGCCTTGCGCGGTCAGTTCCCGCATTTTGGACATCATTGCGCCGCTGGGCAAAGGCCAGCGTGGTCTGATCTGCGCGCCGCCGCGTTCAGGCAAGACGGTGATTCTGAAGGACATTGCCAAGTCCATCTCGCAAAATCACAAGGAGATCACGCTCATCGTGCTGCTGTTGGACGAGCGTCCTGAAGAAGTCACGGATTTCGAGGAAACCGTGCAGGGGTGCGAGATTTACAGTTCCACGTTTGATGAGAGTCCGAAGCGTCACAGCCAGGTGGCTGAAATTGTGCGTGAGCGAGCCTGCCGTCTGGTGGAGATGAAGAAGGATGTGGTCATTCTGCTGGACAGCATCACGCGTCTGGCCCGTGGCTATAACTCTTCGCAAGGCAGCAAGGGCGGGGCCTACATGGCCGGGGGCGTTGGCACCAAGGCGCTGCAAAAGCCCAAGAAGTTTTTCGGGTCCGCCCGGAATGTTGAAGAAGGCGGAAGTCTCACGATCATTGCCACTGCGCTCATCGAAACCGAGAGCCGCATGGATGAAGTGATCTTTGAGGAATTCAAGGGGACCGGCAACATGGAGGCCACGCTTGATCGTGAAATCTCTGAGCGCCGGATTTACCCCGCGCTGCATATTCTGAAATCGGGCACCCGGCGTGACGATTTGCTCTACCATCCTGACGAATTCCGGCGCATCACCCAGGTGCGCAAACAGCTTGCTGCTGTCCCCGCTGTTGAGGCACTTGAGATGCTCATCCGCAACATCAACCGCACGAGCAACAATGCGGAAATCCTCCTCATGGGACTGAAATGAACGAGGAAGAATCCACACCGAAGGACTATGAGTTCATCGACACTCCAGAGCATCTCGACCAATGGGTCGGGGAGATGCGCACCTGGCTGGCAGAAAGCCCGGACAAGCGCTGCTGCCTAGACACCGAGGCGGACAGCCTGCACCACTATCACGAAAAGCTTTGCCTCCTGCAGGTGAACTGCGCCGGGCGCTATGCCTTGGTGGATCCGCTGGCCATTGCGGATGTTTCTCCGTTGCTGAAGCTGCTGGATGACCATGAACTTTGGTTTCATGGAGCTGACTACGACCTGACGATGCTGCGGCGGACCTATGACTGGAATCCGCGCGTGATTCGCGACACGCAGATCGCTGCGCGTCTGCTCGGAGCGCGCCAGTTTGGCCTCGCGGCGCTGGTGAAAAACGCCTTTGATCTGGATCTTTGCAAGGCGTCCCAAAAGGCTGACTGGAGCCGCCGTCCGCTGCCGCCCAACATGCTGTCTTATGCGGTGGATGATGTGCGCTATCTGCTGACCATCGCGGAGAGATTTGTGGCCGACCTCAAGCTGAAAGGGCGGGAGGAATGGTTTCATGAAAGCTGCCTTTCTTTGCAGGAAGATGTCGCCGCGCGTGACAAAGTGGCGCGTGAAGATCCGTGGCGTGTGCAGGGCTGTGGCCGGCTGCACCCCAGAGGGCTGGCTATTCTGAAAGGCATGTGGGACTGGCGTGAAGGCATCGCGAAAGAGCGTGACACACCCTGTTTCAAGATCATGTCGAACAAGCAGATGGTGGCCTATGCCGAGCAGTTTGAGGCCGATCAGACGCTGAATCCGCCGAACGGCTGGCGTCCGCGCTGGAAGAAAGAGTTTTTCGACATTGTGGCCGCCATTATGGCATCCGCTCCAGCCGACTGGCCGCAGCGGGCCAAAAAGACCAAGGGACGCCTCAGTGATACTCAGCGGGACCAGATCGACAAGCTCTGTGCGCATCGTGAACAAGTGGCGCAGGGGCTTGAGATTGAGCCCTCGCTGCTCGGATCACGCGCGACCATGGAGGAACTTGTCGTTGATGGGGATCCGGCCAGCCATCTCATGAACTGGCAGCACGATCTGATGGCAGGTGGTCTGGAGCAGGTGCTGCAGACTGCGGAGTAGATGGGGGGGCGCAAGCACGCCCCGTCTGTCAGTGTGTGGCAGAAGCCATGGCGCACGTACGCGCTCGAAGTCGGGCGGTTTGGCGAAGGAGGTTGTGGGTGATGGGATGCGATGGACGCCAAACACACCCAACCTACGGCGCGGGGCGTTGCATCTGCTGGACGAGGCTATTTTTGCTTCAACCAATCTGGCAGGACGAGGTCTGCACTTTTGACTGGGGCGGTGTCGCCTTTCCAGACAAAGCCGGCATTTTCGAAACTCGTGCGGTGCTCACGCAGAAAGGTGAGCAGGCGGTGTCCCACCTGCTGATGGGGTGAATCATGCCGCACGGCGAAGGGCTGCACGGCCTTGGATTTGTCGGCAGGCAGCGGCACGGCATCGAAGTGGGTTTTGTCGTTGTTGATGTTGATGCCATAGACCACGGCGGCGTCGAGTGAGCCGGTGCGCATCTGATTGACCAGGAAATCTGCTGTGGGTACCTGGGATGAGGCGTTCTTGCTGACGCTCTCCCAGAGGTTCATGGATTTCAGCATGGAGCGCGTGAGGTAGCCGATGGTGGACTGCTCCGCATTGCAGATGCCGACGCGCAGACCGGGGCGGGCGAGATCTGCGAGGGTGTGGATTTCCTTGGGGTTGCCCTTGGGTACAGCGATGACGATTTCGGCCTCGGTGAGGAGGATGGCCTCGGGAAACTGCTCTGCTACTGGCGGGACGAAGCAGACATCGCAGGCGTAATACACGTCGGGGAATTTGGGATTGCTGCTGTCCCCCATGGTTTTCATGGACGCGCAGAGAATGCCGCAGCCATTGAAGACGGTGGTCATGGTGATGCCTTCGTGGGTGGCGAACTGCTGCAGGAGTTTTTCGATGGCGGTGCGGTTCACCCCACCGCTGTAGATGATGAGATCCGGCCGTGCGGCCCACTTGTCTCCTGGCACATTTTTGAAGCCGTGTTTTTGAAAAATGGCCCCGCCTTTTTCCGGGGCGGTGAGGTAGCGGGCAAAACGCAGCGCCTCCGCTGGGTGCTGGCAGGATGACAGCAGGGCTGCGGTGGCGTGTTCTGTATGCTTCGCCAATGCGGGCAGCACAACGAGTTCCAGGCCTTTGAACTGTGGTATAACGGAGTCCCACACGATGGCGGCATCGACGGCACCCAAGGAGAGATCGGCGGCGATTTCTGTCACGGTGGGCTTCATCACGGCGGCTTTTGCGGCCAGCGCATCCCATTCGCTACCGAGGAGCTTTTTGACCACGCGGCCGATGCTGGCGGCTTCGGGATTCGCGAGGGCCAGTTTGATGTTGGGGCTCTTCAAGGCCGCGAGACTGTCGATGTGTTTGGGGTTGCCCTTGGCGACTGCCAGTACGGCCTGCTGGTTTACCAATGGAAACTCTTCGCGAGTGACGCCGAGCTTTTTTGCATCGGCCAGGGCGCCGTCATCTGCGGCGATGAAGAGATCGCCCTGCTTGGCGATCCGGAGCTGGCTGAGCAGGGTGCCGGTGCCGCCGTATTGCAGTCGGACCTCCGTGCCTGTTTCTTTTTGATAAGCGGTGGCGATTTCCTCGACGGGCTTCTTCAATCCAGCGGCGCAAAAGACCGTCAGCGGTGCAGAGCTGCCTTTGGCGGGTTTAAGCGCGATCCATGCGGCGGCGGCGACGGCTCCGAGGCATAGGACGATCAAAAGTTTCTTCAGCATGAGGGGGCAACGTGACAGAAAGGCCGCATCGCTCAAACATTACGCGATCAATTTCTCGATGACCTGGCCGCCGAACTGGCTGAGCTGTTTGAAGCGCCCCGCGTGGTAGAAGGTGAGCTTGTTGTCGTTCAGGCCGAGCAGCCGCAGCAGGGTGACGTGTAGATTTCGAACGTGATGGACTTCTTCGACGGCCTCCATGCCGCGGTCATCGGTGCTGCCGATGGTGTGGCCTGCTTTGACGCCGCCACCGGCGAGCCAGACGGTCATGGCTTTGGGATTGTGATCGCGGCCGTAGGCGGTGCCGCCACGGACGCCGTTGTCGGGTGTGCGGCCGAATTCTCCGCACCAGACGATGAGGGTGTCATCGAGCAGTCCGCGTTGTTTGAGGTCTTTGATGAGTGCGGCGATGGGCTGGTCCACCTGGTGGATGAGATTGCCGTGGGCGCGCTCGATGTAGTCGTGGCTGTCCCAAGTGCCTGCGTAGAGCTGCACGAAGCGCACGCCTTTCTCCACGAGCTTGCGTGCGAGGAGGCACTTGCGGCCGAAGGCGTCGGTGGCATCGCTGCCGATGCCGTACATGGCTTTCGTATTTTCATCTTCGTGGCTGAGGTCCAGCGTCTCGGGGACCTGAGTCTGCATGCGGAAGGCGAGTTCGTAATTGTGCATGCGTGCGCGCAATTCATCGTGCCATGGGTGGGCTTCGGCGTGGCGGGTGTTTAGCTGGGCGAGGATATCGAGGTTGGCGCGCTGATGA
>NZ_JAQSEA010000052.1:24037-68417 GCF_029946185.1 Prosthecobacter sp. | reverse complement strand
GACTTCCGCGAAGCCGTAGGGGCCGCTGCGAATGAGTGCGACCTGGTCCTGAATGGCCTTGGTGGAGTTTTCGTTCAGGCTGGTGCCATGGCCGACGATGACGAGGCTGGTCTGCTCCCGTGGCACTTGCTGCGCGACTTCATTGGCACGCTGAATCAAGAGCCGCGTCATGTTGGGGTGGATGCCCACGGGATCGCAGTAGTGGATGGTTTTGCCATCGCGCTGCGTGGTGGGTCCGCTGAGCTGCAGCTCACGCGGCAGCACCTGCTGGCAGAAGTAGCCTTCGCTGATGAAATTTGGGACGATGTAGATGACCTCGCTGTCCACCATCTCGTACACCTCGCGCATGTTGGGCTCTTCTTTCCAGAAGCAGCAGACGACCTCGCGGAACAGGCCACGGCGGCGGATGGAGTCGGCGTGCAGGTGCGTTGGCGCGCTGGAGTCCGGGTTCGTGGTGGAACCGTGACCGATGATGATGAGGGCGGCGTTTTTGTGGGAGTTCACGGGCGAGAGGGAAGCTGGAATGACGAATGACCGGTGATTACGTCAGGGAATCAAGGGTTGGAAACATTTCGTCGTCTTTTCCACTCACCCATGCCGAAAGCGCACATCTTTGATCTTGGCATCGGGCAGCGTCTCTTGCAGGCGCTTGAGAATTTTCACTTTCTCCTGCATCAGCGCGTGATGGGCGGTGGGCTGCATGAGTCGGACGGTGAGGATGCCGCGCTCGAAGGTGTCCGGGCGGGTGAGCTTGAAGAGGAACGCCCCGACGATCTCCTGCCAGGCGGCGAGGATGTCTTCCAATTTGACGCGATTGCCCATGCCGGCCTTGGCCATGATCTGCGTGGCGAGGTCGCCCACCCTGAGCGTGGGCAGGTCCATCAGCGGCCCGTCCTCCACGCCACGCCACGCGGCGATGAGGCTGTGACGCCTGCGCATGGCGTAGGTGGGCTTGCGATTGTTCATGGGCGCATGCTAGACGGCAATTGGCGGGTGCTAAATCACAAATTTGAAATCTCGCATTTCTCCGGGCCGTTGGTAAAAATGCCTCCCTCCCAATTTCCAATCATGTCCGACGCCCTCCCCACCGAACACACCGACCCGATCAATTCGCAAATCCTCGCCGTGAGCGAGGACCGCATCAAAGGCTTCACCCCCACTCCTTTTCAGGACATCGCGACCCTGAGCGGCCTGCCGCTGGAGACCGTGGTGGAGCGCATTCAAGCGATGCTGAAGGCCGGGGTGATCCGCCGCGTACGCCAGACGCTGCTGGCGAACAAGCTCGCTGAAGGCGCTCTGGTGGCCTGGAAAGTGCCGACGGAAAAGCTGGAGGCCGCCTTTGAGTTCCTTTTCAAGCAGGACCCCTTCAGCGGCCACGTGGTGCTGCGCTCCACGGACCGCGAAGTCAGCGGCAGCGACTACCGCCTGTGGACCACCCTAAAAGTCCCGCAGGGCTACGACATCAACCAGCATTGCGATGTGCTGGCGCGTCTCATTGGTGCCGAAAGCTACTACACCATGCAGGCACACGGCATCTTCGCCCTCGGCGTGGGCCATGTGCGCCGCAAGACGATGGAGCCCGGCGAAAAGGCCGATGTGCCCGCCGCGATGATGACCACCAACATCGCTGAACTCGATGCCGAAGAATGGAACGTGCTGCTGCATTTAAAGGGGGATTTGAGCATCGAGGAGATCGGCGCAAACCCCTGGGAAGGCCGCGCCGAGGCCGCTGGGGTCTCGCTGGAAAAATTCTGCGAAGTCGCCAGGCGTCTCGATCAAAAAGGCGTCATCGGCCGCTTTTCGACCTTCCTGGAGCACGTCAAACCCAGCGCCACGGGCGTGCGCGTGACGCGCTTCAATGCCCTCTTCCACTGGAAGGTGCCGAAGGGCATGGAAGAACGCGCCGGTGGGGAAGTGGGCCGCCACACCATCATGACCCACGCCTACTGGCGCGAAGGCGGCGACCGCTTTGCCAATGTGAACATCATGGGCGTCATCCACGGCACGGACAAAGACATGGTGCTCATTCACAAAGCCGCCATCGACAAGCATCTGGCAGATGTCGGCATCCCGCTGGAATACACGAACGTCTTCTGGGGCGGACGCAGCGAGATCAAGCCCAGCGAAATCTCACCGATCGTCTTCAATGAATGGCACGCGAAGTGGAAGGACGTGGCGGGTCCGGTGGTGTGAGGTGTCGGTGCCTGCCGTACGATGGGCACTCCTGCCCGTCGGCCAGCGCTACCGCTGGCTCCCGGTGCCCACGATTGATCCTCAAGCTTGCTGCACGAGCCGGTGCCGAGGTGGCTGCGGTGGCGGCGCAGGCTTGTTCGTGAGGCACAGGGCTCTCTCGGTGCTGCCGCTGTGGCGGCGCAAGCTTGCTCGTGAGTCATCAGGCTCTCACGGTGCCGCTGGCCGACGGGCAGGAGTGCCCATCGTACTTCTGCAAGCACGCCCTAACACCTCATCGTGCGTGCTCTCGCCGACAATCTCCGGCGCTGCGGCCACGATGCAGGCATGGGTGCTGTCGATGGTGGCTGTAGGCTGAAGAAATTCGTTCATGAGAGTGGTCGAGAATCCTAACGACTGGGGGCGTGATCTGCCGGTGGGATATGAGTTTCCCCCTGTTTCACCGAAACGCTGTGGAGGCAATGCAACAAACCTCACAAACGCAACGCCTGGGTATACGCGTGCACAGGCTGCGCGGTGGCAGCGGAGCAAACCGAAAGGCGGAGGCGGGGCAGGGAATCGAAGCCCCGGCCCGCGCCCCCGCATGATGCTTTTACCCAGGCGTGTGAGACAGTGCAGCAAACCTCACAAATTCAACGCCTGGGTATTCGCGCAGGCTCATTCCCACGTGAACTCGTAAGTCACGAGCTTGCCCTTTTTGGAAAGCAGCTTGCAGCGGCCTTGCTCAATGAGGTGGGGGATGATCTCGCCATAAAGGCGGGAGATGGTGAGTGCTCCGGGTCGGCCAGGATTGGCGGCAAAGCGGCGGCTGAGCTCCGTCTTGGTGTAGGAGGCGCGGCTCTGGCCGGGGTTGGTGGGGTGATCCCCGGAGATCTGCACCATCAGCCATTCGGCGGTGTCGCTCACCAGACAACGTCTGCCTACTCCTTCCACGTACATCATGGCATCCAGGCAGGAATCCTGGTGGGCCTCTGCCATGGCCAGCATGTCATCGGAGATGATGAAGGGTTTGAGACTGTCGTCCTTGGCCCAGCGGCAGGCCTGGAAGATGACAGCCAGCTTCAGGCAGCGCATGGGGGATTCATTGAGGCTGGAAAGCAGGCTTTCATCTCCATTGGTGTATCCTGGTATGCTCATGCAGCGTTGGCGGTTGCGCGTTTGCAGCATGATCCAGTACTGCATGGCATCGCGGGTGAGGCTGGCTTTTCCCACACTGCCCTTCAGGTGCGTCAGGTTTTGAAAGAGGTCGGCCAGGCGGTCGAGTTCGGCATTCTCCAAAGACTCTGGCCACCAGATGTCCCGCGCCTGCTTGGTGGCCACGTAAAAGCCAAACCGGCGGCGCAGCCCGCTGCCGGCCTCCAGTTGTGAAAGCCTGGCCACCCCAAAGGTGGAGCCGATGCAGAGGCTCAGCGTGGCCTGCGGGATGGAGCGCTCCGCCTTGCCATCCTCGCTGCTTTTGCATTCACGCCTGAAGTTCTGGTTCCAGGGTGAACCATCGTAGAGCCGCAGGTAGCGTGCGGAGACCTCGCGCCCGTAGGCGCTGGTTTCCCAGCTCCGCAGGATGGTGTTCCCTTCATCCTCAAACTGCAGCCGGTGCGGCTGATTTTCAAAGGTGTCAAACAGCGCGGAGTCGCTCGCGTTCCCCGCGATGAGATCGTCACTCATGAGGATCTTCCTGGCGATCTTATCCGCCGGGGCAAAGGTGGTGCTCTTGCGCAGCCCGGCGGGCGTGGCGATGAAGTTGTACATCGTCAGCGGCTTCTGGCTGCCAAAGTCCAGTGTCACATGCGGGGTGAGGAGCTTGCCACACAGGGCCAGGATGGGGGCGATGATGAGAGCATCCGGCAGCTCCGAAACCCCACGCACAAAGTTTCGATAGTCCGCCAGGATGGAATCCTCTGGGATGGAATCCTCTGGGATGGGATGCTCACGCGAATGCCCAGGCGTTGAGTTTGTGGAGTTTTCATCGTCGTGGCTCGTCGCCTGCGAATACCCAGGCGTTGAATTTGTGAGGTTTGCTGCACTCACCGCGCAGGAGGGCTGTGCCGGCGGGCCGCCGAATGGGTGGTCTCCTGGGGCGCGGAGATCGTTCGTATGGAAGAAGTCGCCGCCGCTGTGGTTCGTGTCGTTGGAATTCATGTTAAGATATATTAAGTTGTGGTATTCAAGTTAGGATTGATCGCAGGCGTTTGCGCAGGGGCGCAGAAAGGCGCGGCGGCGTGCCGGATGCGGGCGCAGGAACCGGCCGTCAGGGGGGGCGCGACGGTGGTGGCGATTGGTTGCCAGACCACCGGGCGTGCTGCCGGGGTGTCCTGCTGGTTGCGAAGGTCAGAGTTCTTCACTGCCTGCTCCGCTGTCCCCCTCAGGCTGACGCGTTCTTCACGACGAACCACCCAAGGATGGCTGCATAGGTGGAACTGATGCGGCGAAAGTCAATGTCATTTGATGGTATGATGAAGCCGGGCGGGGATGCGAATTGCATCTGACGCGGGGTGGGGAAGACAGGATTAACAAGATGATGCAGGATTTTCAGATCCGGAAAACCTGTTAATTCTGTCATCTTGTGAATCCTGTTCAAAAGGCGGTCGGCTGCTCAAAGATCCGACTTGTGCCCTGCGGACTGCGTCTAGCTCCACAAAATCCACGTGATCACCCTTGTCGTAGATGATCCAAGTGATAAATTCAATGCCATGAGCAACACGATCACTCAGCCCGTTCCGAAAGACCTTCGGCAGCAGATGATTCAGCGCATCCAGTCCGCGCCTGAGACGGACGTGCTGTTGTTGCACGAAATCTGGCTCTCGGCGGCCAAGGATCGGCTGTGGCAGGAGATTCAACAGGATGCGACAGTGGAACAGGAAGCGGGCAAGCTCGATCAGGTGCCTGATCTGGTGCGCAGGTATCGTGCCCGCCACGCAGCGGTATGATCATCTGCATCGACACCAACACGCTGATTCAAGGCCGCGTGCCAAGGCATCGCTATTTTCCGATCTTGGACGCCGTGGTGGCTGGCAGGTTGCAATGGGCCATCTCGAACCGCATCCTTGCGGAGTACAAGGAGATCGTCACGGCATCCGCAGGGGCCGGAGCCTGGACAAAGCTGGAGTTGCTGATGGAGTTGATCGACGTGACCACGGGCAACCTGATCCGGGTGAACCCCCACTTTCAGTTTCACGTGATCGGCAGCGATCCCGATGACAACGCCTTCACCGACTGCGCCATCGCTGCCCAGGCCGATTACGTGATTACCGAGGACCATCATTTCACCCCGCTGGCCAACGCCGGATACAAACCGCAGCCGATCACGCCGTCAGCCTTCATTGAGCGCTACAAGGGGATCCATGTGTGACTCCTCAACGGGCGTCGATAGGTAATTGCGCCAGGTGCCAATCCTGGCAAAATGCCCGGCATGAATGGCACTCGGTTAAGGGCATGTTTCGTCCGCATTGCCGCCAGGCTCTCAGCACCAAAGGTGCGGCGGACTCAGCCCAGGGCGCGGCGAGGAACGAGCAAGCCCTGGGTTACCGCACAGCCCTCCGGGCAGCAAACCCAGCGCCTTCTACACAAACCGCGTCCGCCAGCAGCGCCCTCGACGCTCCTCCTCCTCCGCCACCCAGCGTCCGCAGACTTCCAAGATCCACGATGGATGCCCTTAACCGAGTGCCATTCATGCCCGGCATCTTTTACATCATTCGAGCTCACCTGAAGTAGTAAAACAAACTCCCGCCGTAGGTTTGGTCGAGGTTCTCCTTGGAATCGAGAATCAAGTTGAGCGGACGCAGTCCGAAGTAGCCAAACTCATCGAATGGTTGAATGAGTGAGTTTATCTGCCTGGTCCACTCATCGCGCAGGCACGAATGTTCCCACTCAGACATCTGCTTTGCCGTGTAGAAAAAGAATATCACCTGGCCAATCCCGACAACGATCTTCCAGAGCGCTTCGTGCTTAAGCTGTTGCCTGAACTGATCGAGCATTTCCTCTGAAAGTTGGTACAACACATCTATCCGCGCAATAGGTTCGAATGCAGAAAAGATCACAAACAGATCCTTTGTGCGGAAATTTGGCAGGCCGCATTCCGTCAGAAGAAGAGTGAACTGCTCACTCGCACGGCGTTCGTTGATCGAGGTGGAAAAACTGAATCTGCCGGTGCGCAGCTTGCTCAATTGAGCTTCAGTCTCCACGATAACCTCAATTCGTGGACGACGAATCAGAGCATCAAATTTATAAATGACATTCAACACGGGTACCTTGTGCTCTTCGGTGATCCACTCGGCCATTTCATGGAATGGCCGCAGCAATGGCGTGCCTTCCTGCTTCAGGCGCTTCGTTTTTTGATAGGATTCGTCCGCTGGCATTACCATATCGAATTTGCTTTGGTGCCAAAAGCTTCCGGCATATTGCTGAAGGCTTCAACACGGGTTTTCATCACGCTTGCTTGCCAGTTATGAGCTATTTCACGCCATGGACTTGGTCGGAAAACAGTAACTCAACAGCGTTCAACGCTGTCCAGCCGAGCGCATTTATCCATCATCCATGGGCATGCGGCGAGAAACAAAAACGCCACCTCCCTCACGGAAGATGGCGTCTTCTAAATCAGCTTTCCGCAGCCCTTACGCCACGATCGGATGCAAGTTGGTCTTGCACCATTCGCCGTTCTGCATGGTGACGCCATCGGGGTCTTCGACGGCGCAGTGGGCTTCGTCTTCGCAGATGATCCAGCCGGAGTAGTCGCGGGCGACGAGCCATTCGGTGATCTTGTGGAAGTCGAGCTTGCCTGTGCCCATTTGGGCCCATGGCTCAGCGCCGTTGCCGGAGAAGTCCTTGTAATGGATGTGGTTCACCAGGTGCTGCCACTTGTTGAGGGTGGCGATGACGTCCATGCCGCCGCGAATGATGTGGCCTACGTCTGGGGTCCAGCCGGTGACTTTGGGGTCGAGGCTGCTGAGGACGACGTCGTAATCTTCCTGCGTGCGGACGAGGGATGCGGGCGGGGAGTTCGGATGGTAGGAGCACTTGAGGCCGAGATCGGCGGCGCGCTTGGAGACGGCGTTGACATTCTTGGCGATGTTGAGTCGGCGGCTCTGCAGGTTGTCTTTGCGACCGCTTGGCAGGGTCACCGTGCCGAGCATGGAGCCGGGGAAGTGCTTGAGGAAATCGAGGGTGAAATCAGCGGCTGCCTTTTCATTGGGCGCTTCGGTTTCGCCATCCCAGGCGCAGACGAGGGCGAGTCCGGCGAGCTGCATGTTGTGCTGCTGCAGGACGTCCTTGAGCTTAAGGGGATCGCAGAAGTCGCCGAGCCAGTACTTGCCGCATCCGAGGGCGCTCTCGGAGATTTCCAGCACCATGGGTTCGATGCCGGTGAAGCCTGCTTCTGAGGCGACCTTGATCATGTGGTCGAGCTTGTTGTCGTAGCCTTTGCCGGTGCCCTGCATGAACCAGGTATAGACTTGAGAACCGAATTGGATTTTGCCCATGGTGTGAGTGTGGTGGTGGGTTTGCGTTGACGGAAATCACGGCGGCCTGTGTGGCCGGTGGAGCGGCATTGGAGACGAACGTGTGCGGGCTGTCCAGCGCCAAAGTGCGGCGGTGGTTGCCAGAACATCGGCAGGCTTCCATTAGACAAAGGAATGAGTTGGCAAAGGAATGCCGATCTTCTGAACCCAAGACTTTTGAATGCTGATTGAAAAAATCAGTCATTCTTTTGCCCTCCATTCCTTTGTCGATCCGACCGCTTGCTTAGGAACAGCATGGCACGGGCTGCTGATGCGGGCTATGGCTTCTCGGGCGGGGGTGGCAGGGCGTCAGGGATCATGGGCTTGTCGCGGTCGCGGATGTCGTGGGCGATCTCGGCAATGACGTTGGTGCTTTCGCGGCGTTTGGTTTTGGTCAAAGCCAGCGGGATGTGGAGGGTGCTGCGGGTGGGGCCGCTGCGGCGCTTCACCACGACCTCGGCGTCTAGGACGATGTCGTGCTGCTTTTTGGCATCGAGGCTGATGTAGGGCCCTAGGAGCAGGCTGGCGCGGGTGGTGCCGGGAGTTTGAGTGGGGGTGAATTCGGCGCGGCCCTGAAAGCCACGGGCTTGCATGGGGGCCTCGAAATGGTCGGCACCGCTGAGGCGCAGGCTCTTGATTTCAAACCACTGCTGGTCGCCCGGCTGGCCAAAGGCGTGCAGGCGCATCTGGTAGGGGCCGACTTCGGAGACCATGGCTCCGCCGACGACCATGGCGCTGACGGCGATACCGGATTCCGTGGCCTTGGGGATGAACTCCACCCTGAAGGCGCTGCCTGCCGCCGTGGGGGCTGGTGCGGTGGCTTGGTAGTCGTAATGCGTGGTGAAGACATGAACGCAGGAGGGCAGCCAGACGAGGGCTAGCAAGGAGAGCAGGGGACGCATGAGGGGCAAAATGCAGGGCTGGGAGGTGAGATGCGAGCCTGAAAAAGGCAGGACGGTCATTTCGGTTTGTGAAACCAATTACCTTTATTGACAATAATATATATATTGAATATAATTACAATAACATGCCAGTTTATCGACTTCTCCTTTTGTGCGCCGCTCTCGCCCTGCCTTTTGGCACGGCGCAGGCGCTGACCTGGGTTGAGACGGCTAATGGCGACCTGTCTGGCGATGGCGGGGTGCCGACGCTGCTCGGTGACTTGTCTTTGGGGAGCAATTTGATTTCGGGCACGATGGGGGCTGTGGGGGGCGTGGGGCCGGTGGACGCCGACGTCTGGAATTTTACCATCGCCGCCGGCTACTACCTGACGGGCATCAATCTGACGAGTTTCTCCTCCGCCAGTGGCAACAACAGCAATTCCTTCATGGCCATCGACGATGGGGGCAGCATCAACATGGGCGATGCCTCCCTGCACCTGAGCAACAATCTTTTTAGCAATCAGGTGGATGGCTTTGGCAATACCCACACCGACCTGCTGGCGCTGATGATTGACGGACCCTTCTTTGGCGGCACCGGTTTTGATGGTCCGCTGCCTGAGGGGAACTACACTTTCTGGATTCAGGAGGGGGGGGATCAGATTAATTACAGCATCGATTTTGTGACGTCACTCACGCCGGTGCCTGAGCCCGGCAGCCTGCTGCTGCTGGGAGTGGCTGGGCTGTGGTGGCTGCGGCGGAGGCGGTGAGGTGCTGGGCGGTTCGGAAGGAGAGGGACCATCCTGGTCCCTTTGGGGAAGGGGGGGGCGCGGGGCGTGGCGGGACCAGGATGGTCCCTGTTTGGGAAGAGTGATGGGTGAACGCGGAGCGTTGTGGGACCAGGATGGTTCCACTCCTGTGGGAGTCGCAGGGTCGTTTGGAAGGAGAGGGACCAGGATGGTCCCTGTTTGGGAAGAGCGCTGGGTGAATGCGGAGCGTGGTGGGACCAGGATGGTCCCACTCCTGTCCGAGGCGCTGGGTGGGGGCGGGGAAGCATGAAGAAGTGAGGGACGCTGGGAGAGGGTTTGCAAAGAGCTGGGGGTGGGGCTAAGGCGGGCCGCACATGATTCGGAATCTCCTGTTCGACTGGTCCGGCACGTTGGTAGATGACCTGCCGGGGGTGCTGTGTGCCGTGAATGGCATGCTGCGCAGCGCAGGTGCCGCAGAAATGACGCGGGAAGAGTTTAAGGCGCGCTTTCGCCTGCCGTACACGGAGTTTTTCGCGGAGGTGTTGCCCGGCCTGCCGGTGGAGCGCCTGCAGGAGCTCTACCTGGAGCATTTTACCCATGATCACGCAGACATCGCGCTGCTGCCGCACGCGCGGGAGTTGATTCAATTCGCCGCTGCCACGGGCCGCCGGCTGGTGGTGCTGAGCAGTGCGCCGCTGCCGCATGTGATGGCCCAGGCGGAGGCGCTGGGGGTGCGGGATGCATTTGAAATCATGCGCTGCGGGGTCGTGGACAAACGCACGGAAATTCATGGGCTGCTGGCGGAGCTGGACATGGCTGCCGCAGAAACCGCTTTCATCGGCGACATGCGGCATGACATTGACGCGGGCCATGCTGCCGGAGTGGTGACCATCGCCACCTGCACGGGTTACGAGAGCGCCGAGATGCTCATGACCGCCGCGCCGGACATGCTGGTGCCGGATCTCTCGCGTCTGCCCGTCTTACTGGGACCGCTGACCGGGGGAGACGGGGCATACCCGGTGTCCACCGTGGGCGCGCTCATTTTGAATGCGAAAGGCGAGATGCTCCTCATCCGCACGCACAAGTGGAGCCACCGCTGGGGCATCCCCGGCGGTAAGATCAAACGCGGGGAGAACTGCGAGGCGGCGCTCATTCGCGAGATCATCGAAGAAACGGCGCTAACCTTACAAGGTATCGAATTCGTCATGGTGCAGGACTGCGTGGAGCCGCCCGAGTTCCTGCGTTCCGCGCACTTTCTGCTGCTGAACTACATCGCGCGCTGTGCGGACGCGGATCCGCAGGTGGTGCTGAATGAGGAGGCGCAGGAGTTTCAATGGCTGCCGCTGGCCGAGGCCCTGCGCATGGACCTGAACATTCCCACCCGAATCCTGCTGGACGAATGCGTGCGGCGGGGGCTGCTGGGCGGAGTGACGAATGAAGTTCCCATGCCGCAAAAGCTTGCTGCGACTTCGGCATTGTCAGATCCCAAACTCCGGCTAAAAGCTCCCGTCCTCATGCTTCCCCCTGACGAAATTCGCATCTCGGCACTGCGCCTGACCACCCACATCGGCGTGCCTGAAGAGGAACGTGCCGGGAGCCAGGTGCTGGAGGCTGACGTGACCCTGCGCATCCGCAGGCGGTTTGAGGCGATGAACGATGACATTGCGGCCACGATCGACTACGCCGCTGTCGCGGCCCGGCTGCAGCAGATCGCGGCAGAGCGGCCGCGCCGGTTGATCGAAACCCTCGCGGCCGAGATGGCGGCGTGCGTGCTGGAGGAATTTCAAGCCATTGGTGTGATCCTTGAATTGCGTAAGCGCATCCTGCCGGACACCGATCATGTGGCTGTCCGATTGGTGCGGGGAGAGTGAACGGAATGGCTGGAGCAGGGTCGAAGAATCTCGATCTATCGTGACCTGCTAAGAATTGAATCTTGCCTTACCATGACCACTCTGCGCTTTCTTGTTGTCGCTCTGCTTGCTTCGACCCTGCTCCTCTCTTGCGGTTCCTTTGAGCATGTGGATTCCCGCCAACCCACGGTATCCCAGCAGGATGCCAATGATGTAAGCTGGGGCCTTGCTCCCCGCAAAGCGCGTGGGAACCCGAAGATGCGCTATCAATACAATTCCAGAACTGAGCAGGCCCCGAGTCCATGATGCCGGCGCGCTGGGCTGACCGCAGCAGGGTCTATGCGTTTAATTTGAAGGCATTCGGGCTGGCTTAGGCCTGCGCCGACACATTCTGCCCGGTGCCGAAACTGCGGCGCTGCCTCTGGGGCGTGGAGAGTGAACGAAAAGGCTGGTCGCAGCGTCCAAGACTTCGATCTTGCCAGCTAGAGCCAGCCCGCCTAGTATCGTGGCCCTTTAAGAATTCAATTCTGCCAAACAATGACATCTCTGCGCTTCATCTTTGCCGCTCTGCTTGCCTCGACCCTGCTCATCTCCTGCGGGTCCTTTGAGCATGTGGATTCCCGCCAACCCACAGTGGCCCAGCAGGATGCTGCCGATGTGAGCTGGGGGCTGCCGCCACGCAAAGCACGTGGTAACCCGAAGATGCGCTATCAGTACAATTCCAGGGCAGAGCAGGCCGCAGCGCCCATGAGCCTCGAACCGGCAGCACCTGCCGTCCCGTCTCTGGCACCCGCACCTGCGCCAAGCAGTGCGGCCCCGAGCAGCCCTACGATCCCATCCAATCTGCGCTAGTGCGGCATGGATTCTGCTTTCCCCGTTTTTAATACCGTACGACACGTGAAGACCCCGCTTCTGACCTGCCTGCTGGCCTTTGGCTGCCAAGCTGCATTGACCGCCCAGCAGTTAAAGGCCCCTGAATCCCTCAGGCCTAGCACCACCCCGGTGCTGCCAGCACCAGCCCAGACTCAATCCACCGAGGCGGTGGACAAACTGGCTGAGGAAGCGCAGAAAGCGCTGTTCCAGTCCGTGGATAAGTCGGGTGGCGGTGCTGCCACGACGACTAGCGGCGCAACGAACCGCACCTATGCCCCCTACGCCTCTTCCACTCCGATGCGCATGCCGGTGCAGCGGGCTGAAGATCCCGGTCTATGGGCGAAAGATTCAGTGCACAAACTTGCGGTGATGGAGGTCGCTTTCGGTGGCGCACGTGAGACGGTCATGATCGAGTTGTTTCCGAACTCGGCACCGCAGACGGTGAATAATTTTATGGACCTCTGTGACAGCGGCTTTTACAACGGTCTGGCCTTCCACCGTGCCATTGAGGGCTTTCTGGTGCAGACGGGTGATCCGCTGACTTCGGATGAGTCTGCACGTCTCAAATGGGGCACGGGTGGCGAGGACAAAACGATCCCTGCTGAGATCAAACTGCCGCTCCGTGTCGGAACCGTGGCCATGGCCCGCCGATCAGACAAGGTCAATCCTGAACGCCGCTCGAACGGCTCGCAGTTTTTCGTAACGCTGGGCAATTACGGCGCGCTGGAAGGAAAGTACACTGCCTTTGGTCAGGTGGTGTCCGGCCTAGAAACTTTCAAGCGCATCTCCCTCATGCCGGTGGATGCCAACGACTGTCCTGTGGCCCGGATCGAGATCAAGTCCGTCAAAGTCATCACTCAGAAGGGGCCTATGCAACTGCCTGCTATCTCTGCAGGCGAAGGCCGGCGCTACATCAAACCAGATGCGGCGCGCGGCATGGTGGGCCGGTTCTTCCATCACATTTGGTAGAGGCAAGCGGGCGGACGCTCTTGCGTTAACCGTTGCATGCCGTATCCGAAGTTTGATGGCGGATTGGGGGGAGGCGTAGATTGGGTGTGTTTGGCATCCATGACTTGGCCAGCTTCCCGCACACAGGTTCGCCAAACCGCCCGACCTTTGGGGAAGGCACCGAGTAATACGGTGTCATCACACGGTCACAGACGGGCGGGCTGTCGCCACGCCCATCCTAGATTCAGGCGCGTCGCCACCGGCTTCGCGCGCTACTTTGCCGGCAGTTCAAAACAGACCGCTTCACGGTCATTGCGCAGCAGGAGCCAGCGCCCGGCGAGTGTGGGTGGATTCCACGTCTTGGTGTTCAATGCCTCAAGCCGCGATACTTCCTCCAGCCGTTCAGGATTGGCTTTAACCAGGGCGACGAAGCCCTTCTCCGCCTGCACGATCATCCACTGGTCTCCCACGCGGATTTGCTGGCCGAAGCCGTACCGCCCTTCGCGCCAGACGCGCTCACCGGTTGTCAGATCCACGCAGCAAAAGGTGCCCTCATCCACGGCGTAGGCGTGGGTGCCAAAGACACTCGCGCTGCTGAACTTCGTGCGCGGAGCACTGCCGCTCACGATGGAGGCAACGGTCATCTTGCCGCCTGCGTCCGCCTTGATCTCCAGCAGGTGGCTCTTCAAACCGTAACTGCTGGTGATGAAGATACGCTCTGGCGTCACCTGCACCGGTTGCCCCACTTTGGGAAACGCACCCTGCCAGTCAAACCGCCACAGCACCGCACCGCTGGCGGGATCATGCCCGGTCACGGAGTTGGTGTTCAGGGTCACGATCTGCTCGCGTCCGGCCAGCGTCATGAGCACGGGAGAGCTGTAGCTGCCCCCGTCCTCTCCCGCCTTCCAAGCGATCTGCCCGTCACTGCTCCGGTAGGCGATGAGGGAGGCTCCGTCATCACCACCGCTGCACACGACGTTGTCTGCCACGATCAAAGGGGCCGAGCTCTTGCCCCATTGTGGGGACTTGGTCGTGCCACTGTCTTTGAGCACTTCCTTGCTCCAGCGGACTTTCCCCGAGGTCAGGTCCAGGCAGTTGAGCAAGCCTTTGGCACCCAGCGTGAAAACCACGTTCTGCGCCAGATCCACCGTCGGGGTGGCGCGCGGGCCGATGCCGCCCATCGCTTCATCAAAGCGCGCCGTGTCGGCATGCGCCCACAGCAGTTTGCCCGTGGCGAGATCATAGCAGCTCACGAATTCTTGGGCATCCCGCTGCTCTTGCGTGATGGCCCGCCCGCCCGCCACGGCAAAGCCTGACCAGCCGTCTCCTACCTGGATGCGCCAGACTTCACGGGGTGGATGGGCTTTCCAGTCAGTCTGCCAGTCAGGTTCCGGCAAGACGCCATCGCCTTTAGCGCCGAGAAAGCGCGGCATGTTTGCTACACCCGGTGGAGTCGGGGAAGGGGTGGCGGCAGCGGCACCGGAAGGGATGAAGGGAGCGGGCCGTGACTCCTGCGTCTGCCAGCGCAAGGCCAGACTCGGCATGGCGGAGCCGTCAGCGGAGCCTTCATAGCGCACGAAAAAGCGAAAGGCGGCCACCACGGCGATGACGCCCACGATGAACAATCCCAGGCGCTTCAGCCGCACGCCGCGAAGGTGCAGCGCCCACCAGAGACCGAGGAGGAGCAGCCACAGCGGGATGAGCAGCATCACGCTGGCGGCGCGAAACGTGTGGTCGGTGGACCAAAGCCAGGCGAACACTCCGCCAACCAGCAGGGTGAGGAAAAGAGGGAATTTGGGAATCATGAGGGCGGGATGTGCGTCATTCTACGTCTCTTACACGGCAAAGGAAATGGCTGGCGTTATTTTGCGTATGTCTCATCCTCGGCCCATTCCACCCAACCCACATGAAACAGTTTATCCTTTCTTTGTTTGCTGCGTCCAGCCTGCTGGCCGCCGACCACGTCGTCTATGAACCCGCCGGTGCGGCGAAAGGGAAGCACATCGTGCTCCTTTCCGGCGACGAGGAATATCGCAGCGAGGAATCCATGCCCATGCTCGGCAAGATCCTCAGCCAGCGCCACGGCTTCAAATGCACGGTGCTCTTCAGCCTCGGTGCGGATGGCACCATCGAGCCCACGGCGGCCACCAGCCTGAGCCATCCTGAGGCGCTGGACTCCGCCGATGCCATCGTCATGCTGCTGCGCTTCCGCCATTGGGATGACGCCACCACCAAGAAATTCGAAGCTGCCGTGAATCGCGGCGTGCCGATCATTGCGCTGCGCACCAGCACGCATGCGTTCAACGGCTACGCCAAGGACAGCCCCTTTGCCGCGTGGAACTGGAATAACCCAAACGGCGGCTGGGGTCGCAAATTTCTCGGTGAGACCTGGGTCAGCCACTGGGGCAGTCACAAGCATGAGGCCACCAAGGGCATTATCGAAGCTGCGAATGCCAGCAACCCGGTGCTGCGTGGCGTGAGCGATCTCTTTGGCACCACCGACGTCTATGAAGCCGCTCCGTCTGCCGATGCCGTCATTCTGGTGCGTGGTCAGATTTTGCAAGGCATGACTGCCGACTCTGCACCCGCCAGCTACAAGAAAGCCACCGCCGCCAAAGTGGAGCAGGAGGTGAATACGCCGATGATGCCCATCGCTTGGCTGCGCACGGTGAAGAACGATGCAGGCACCGAAAACAAGATCCTCGCCACCACCATGGGAGCCGCCACCGACCTCACCAACGAAGGCCTGCGCCGCATGGTCGTGAACGGTGTCTTCTGGGGCCTCGGCCTCGAAGTGCCGAAGAAGGCGGATGTGAACATCGTGGGTGAATATAAGCCGACGATGTACGGCTTCAAAGGCAACAAGGTGGGCGTGAAGCCGGAGAGTTTTGAGCTGGCTAAGTAGCCATCCCATGAAAGCCGAAGATCGCTAATTCCGCGCAATCACTTCAGCTCAGCGCGGCGTTGAGAAGACAGGATTAACAGGAAGGCAAGATTATGCAGGATTCCAGATCCGGAAATTCTGTGAATTTTGTGATCCTGTTAATCCTGTCCAAATCGGCTGTCTGCCGCCCAGAGAGTCCATTGGACCGAAAGCCTTGGAGGAACTGCGGGCTCAAATTCAGCGCGGCGTTGAGAAGACAGGATTAACAAGAGGGCAAGATTATGCAGGATTTCAGATCCGGAAATTCTGTGAATTTGTGATCCTGTGAATCCTGTCCAAATCGGCTGTCTATGCAGAGCGCTTGCGGCGCAGGTGATTGAGAGCTTTAGCTCGCTCTGGGAACCTCACAAAATTTCCAGAACGAGCTGAAGCTCCTGACTACTTCAGCTCAAACACAAACGGCAGGCCCTGCGCGGTCATCATGGCTTTTTCCTTGGCCATGAAGCGTTCGGCGAGTCGGGTGAAACTGCCGTCGCTGTGCATGCGGGTGAGGACTTCGTTGACCTTGGTTTTCAGCTCATCATTGCCCTGCTTCAGGCCGATGGCCCAGACTTCCTCACGCAGCGGAGCGAGCAGAGCGCGCGTCTTGCCGGCGTACTTGGACTGATAGTTCATGATTGAGAGCTGATCGTAGATCCAGGCATCGACGCTCGCGTTCACCACTTCCATGACGCAGGACACATCCGCATCTAGGGCGATGATTTTGGCGTCCTTGAGATTCTCACGAGCCCAGCTTTCGCCGGTGGTGCCGAGGCGGACGACGACCTTGCGGCCCGGTGCTTTTAAATCGGCGGCGCTTTGAACGGTGGAATTATTTGCGACCAGAACCGCGAGGCCTGTCTTCACATACGGCTCGGAGAAATCGATGGACTGGCGCCGCTCAGGCGTGGCGGTCATGGACGAAATGACGAGGTCAACGGAGCCGGTGCGCAGAGCGGTGACCAGACCGTCGAAGTTGATGTTGCGGAACTCCACCTCGCGTCCCAGCGCCTTGCCGATCTCGCGTCCCACCTCGATGTCCACGCCGCTGATCTGACCTTTTGCATCGACAAACTCAAAGGGTGGGTACGTTGCATCGGTGCCGATGATGAGCTTGTTGCTGCGTGTGCAGGCGCAGAGCGTGAGAAGCAGGGTGAGGGCGAATGAGCGGAGCATGGGATTGTATCAGGAGTTTAATTCACCGGCATAGTCACTCGGCATGCGCCAGTCGCCACGCGGAGAAAGGGCTACGGAGCCGACCTTGGGGCCATCGGGTACGCTGGAGCGCTTGAACTGGTTTTGGGCAAAGCGTTTGAAGAAGAGGGCGAGCCACCGGGCGATGGTTTCGTCATCGTACTTGCCCGCGAAAGCCTGCGCGGCCAGCCAGCGGATTTTCTCGGCCTTACTGCCATGCCGCACGAAGTGAAACAGGAAGAAGTCGTGCAGTTCGTACGGGCCCACGGTGTCCTCGGTCTTCTGCTGCAGCGATTCATCCGCCGCGAGCGGCAGGAGTTCGGGGGAGATCGGCGTGTCCGCGATGTCCAGCAGGGTGGCACCCGCTTTCTCAGCAAAGGGACCGGCGGCGGCGCACCACTCGATGAGGTAGCGCACCAACGTCTTCGGCACGCCGGAGTTCACGTGATACATGGACATGTGGTCGCCATTGAACGTGCACCAGCCCAGCGCGGCTTCGGAGAGATCGCCCGTGCCAACGACAAGGCCGCCGGTCTTGTTGGCGAGATCCATGAGGATCTGCGTGCGCTCGCGTGCCTGCGAGTTTTCGTAGGTCGCATCGTGCTGAGTTTCTGAATGGCCAATGTCGGCAAAGTGCTGATGCACGGCGTCATTGATGGAAATGGTGCGCAGTTCGATGTTGAGCGCCTCGGCAAGTTTTTCGGCATTGCCCTTGGTGCGTGTGGTGGTGCCGAAGCCGGGCATCGTGACCGTCAGTGCGGCGGTCATCGGCATGCCCGCGCGCTTCAATGCTTCCAGCAGCACCAGCAGCGCGAGGGTTGAATCGAGGCCGCCGGAGAGACCGAGCACCGCCGTTTTCGCGCGTGCTTGCTTCAACCGGCGGGCGAGGCCGGTGGCCTGAATGGCGAAAATTTCCTCGCACACCGCTGCACGATCCACCTTGGCCGAAGGCACGAAGGGGTGAGCGGAGATGGATCGCAGCAGGGTGTCAGCACCGCCGAGGGCAGCACCGAGGCTGAATGTGACGCGGCGGAAGCCGATGCCGCCTGCTTCATCGCGAAAGGCGGAACTCTTCAGCCGATCATGCGCCAGAGACTGCACATCCACATCCGTCATGATGGCGCGTGTCTCGAACGAGAAGCGTTCGGTTTCACCGAGGAGCACGCCGTTTTCCGCCACGAGGCCGTGGCCCGAATAGACCACGTCCGTGGTCGATTCACCGGCTCCAGCCCCGGCATACACATACGCGGACAGGCAGCGTGCCGCCTGCTGCGCCACGAGGTGGCGGCGGTAGGGGGCCTTGCCGAGAACTTCCGTGCTGGCGGATGGATTGGCCAGCAGCACCGCCCCTGCGAGAGCGAGATGGCACGAGGGCGGAACGACTGACCACAAGTCCTCGCAGATCTCGACGCCGAGCACAAAGCCCGGTACGTCCAATGCTTCAAACACGAGCTTCGTCCCAATGGCGACCTCCTGATCGTTCAGGCGCAGGGTTGAGAGATTCAGCGTGTGCGCGGGCGAGAACCAGCGGCGCTCGTAGAACTCCGAGGAGTTTGGCAGGAAGGTCTTCGGCACGAGTCCGAGCAGGCGGCCCTTGGCCATGATGGCGGCCATGTTGTAGAGCCGGTCCTGCACCCGCAGTGGCAGTCCCACGACCAGCACGCAGGGCAGGTCCTGCGTGGCGACAACCACGTCAGCCAAACCTTTCACTGCCGCCTCCAGCAGTGGCGTGGTATGAAACAGATCCGCGCAGGAGTAGCCGGTGAGGCTCAGCTCTGGAAACACCGCGAGCCGACAGCCGCGCTGCGCCAGCGTGCGCGCCTCACGGGCGATGATGGCGACATTCTTCGCCACGTCACCAAGCACCAGTTCCGGGGACACGGCAGCGACACGCACAAAACCAAGTCGTTCACGGGTGGCGGTCGGGGTAGGGGATGCTTGCGGCATGGGCAATCCTAGCACGCAGGATATGGGGTGTGCGAGGAGGAAGTACGATGAGCACACCTGACTGGAGAACGTCCCATGGGCGGGATATGAGCCGTCATCACTCGGCGGCTCACGGAGACTGGTGGGAATTTGCGGGAGCGCTGATCGACGGGCAAGAGTGCCCATCGTACTACTCCAGCATGCGTGCCTTCAACTCAGGCGTGGGCATCATGCAGGACTCGTCTTTGCCGAACCAGCGGTAGCGGTTGCGGGCGATGAAGTAATAAGCGGCATCGCGCAGTACACGCGGCAGAGGTTTGAAAATGAGGGCGAGCTTCCATACGCCGCCGAGGGTGCGGGCGATTTCGAGAGCGGCATCGCTGGCCTGGAATGCGCCGCGCGGGGTGAGGAAGAGCATCGCATTCGGTGCTGCGGGATCGAGGCCGTGCTGCGTGTAGAGTTGGCTGCCGAGAGGGCTTTGGATGGGGGCAAACTTGATTTTTCCCTGGGGATCGCGCTTTAAGATGAACTGCACGCTGCCATTGCAGAGATGGCAGACGCCATCAAAGAGCAGGAGGTGGTTGCAGATGGGATCGTAGTGGGGCACGGCTAGTCAAGCTTACGAGTGTCCGCTGTTGTTGGCACGGACGAAAACCAAAAGAGGTAGGCAAAGATGAGCAGGGTGCCAAAGCCCAGGGTGAACCCCCAGATGTGGGTGTAGGCCATGGGATGGAGAACGTAGGAGGCGATGCGGCTGAGCAGAGAGACGGGCCGGTGCAGGAGGTCCCAGCTGTTCCAGCGGTCAAAGCGGCCGAGATAAATACCGAAGCCGCTCAGGCCGAGCGAGCCAAGTGTGACACACCATGCCGTGGCGTGGGAAAACTTCCGGGCAAACCAATGCTGCACGATGTGGAGGGATTGAAAGCCAAGCCAGAGCGAGACGAAGGCAAAGGAGAGCAGCATGAGGAGATCCACCCACTTGGGGACATTGCGATTGTGCTCGTTGAGGTGCATCAGATCGGTCAGCACATAGGGTGCATTGGGAAAGAACAGCAGCCAGACGGCCAGCACTGGCAGCGCGAGGATGGGGCGCTCAATCCAGCGCAGGCCCAGGCTGAGGCCGAGCGGGATGCCGGCCAGGAAGAGATTCCACAGCATGAAGGCGTAGTATTGATTTCCCGCGAGCTGAAAGCGCCAATTGAGCACGATGCAGCACCAGAGGCAGGCAAGGAGATTAAGGAGAAGTGTGCGCTTGGACATGACGGAGGCCATGTTACGCCTCCTTCCGCAGGCACAGCAAGCGGTCGTCGATTTATGAAGATGAATTCACGCGGCGTTCACCGGGAGTTCAAAAAGGGGCATCATGGAGCGGCGCTTGCCAAGTGCCGTCTTCCGAAACCGGCACTTGGCAAGTGCCGCTCCTTGGCCCCGTGATCACGCCACCACCTTGCGCCTGTTCTTTGCGGCTTTGAGCTGTCCGCACCCAGCAGCCACATCGATGCCACGCCGCTGGCGGATGGTGCAGGGAAAGCCTGCGTCCTGGAGGATGCGGTGGAAGGCGTCGGCGGCAGAGTCGCTGCTTTCTTCTCCGGCGTAGCCGTCGGTGTGGTTGAGCGGGATGAGATTGATGTGGGCATCCAGTCCGTGGAGCAATTCGGCGATGAGCCGTGCGTGCCCAGGGGTGTCATTGACGCCTTCGATCAAGGTCCAGGCGAAGAAGATGCGGCGGCCGGTCTGTGCATTGTAGCTGCGGCAGGCGGCGATGAGATCTGCCAGTGGCCAGCGCTGGTTGGCGGGGATCAATTTCGCCCGCTCCTCCTCCGTGGCGGCGTGCAGGCTGACGGCCAGATTGTAGGGGCGCTTTTCCGCTGCCATGCGCAGGATGCCGGGCACGACGCCAACGGTGGAGACGCTGATCTTGCTGGGGCCGATGTTCAGGCCGCGCGTGTCGCAGATGATGTCGAGGGCTGTCATCACGGCGTCGTAGTTGTGCAGGGGCTCGCCCATGCCCATGAAGACGAGATTGCGCAGGCCTTTTTTCTCGCCTTTGGCGCGCACGCTGCGCTGCCCGTGCAGCACCTGGGCCACGATTTCGCCGGGGCGCAGGTGCCGTACAAAACCCATCTGCCCGGTGGCGCAGAAGACGCAGCCCATGGCGCAGCCTGCCTGCGTGCTGACGCAGGCGGTGTGGCGGCCGGGGTAGCCCATGACGACGGTCTCAATCTCCTGCGCATCGGCCATGCGAAGGAGGAACTTGTGCGTCAGGCCATCACTGCTCGCGGTGTCCAGAGAGACGGGTGGCACGTCGAGCATCCATGAGCCGTCGCTAAGCACCTGCGTGAGCCATTTGCGCAGAGGTGGCACGAGGTCCTCGCGGGCGAGGGGATCGGCCATCGCCTTGAAGTGCAGGGTGTTCCAGAGCGTGCCCGCATGCGCGGGGCGCAGACCTGCTGCCACGATGACCTCGCGCATCTGATCAAAGGTCAGGTCATGAAATGATCTTGGCATCAGGTGAGGTAGGGGTTCTCGCGCTTCTCGCGGCCAATCGTGGTGTCGTCGCCGTGGCCGGGGAAGACTTGGGTGGCATCAGGCAGAACGAAGAGCTTTTTGATAATGCCCTTGAGCAGGAGCTCGGGGGAGCCGTCTGGGAAATCGGTGCGGCCAACGCTGTCTAAGAACAGCACGTCGCCGCCGAAAAGCAGATTTTGGCTGGGGAGGTGGAAGCAGAGGCTGTCTGGCGAATGGCCGGGCACATGGTAGAGCCGCCACGTCTCGCCGAGGGCTTCGATCTGGGTTTGTCCTTCGAGGATTTCATCAGCTACGAAGGGCGGTACGGAGAAGGGGCTGCCCGTCACGGCACCGTAGAGGATCTCCAGCGTCAGCTCCTTGGAGTAGGGAGCAAAGGAGTAAACGCGGCAGCCATGCTCGGCTTTGACAGCAGCGGCATCCAGGACGTGGTCGAAGTGCTGGTGGGTGAGGAAGAGGACGTCCACCTTCACGTTTTGCTGTTTGAGCCAGGCGGCGATGCCATCCGGCGCATCCACCAAGAGGGTGCCGCCAGGCAGAGTGAGCAGGTAACCGTTCGTGGCGGCGATACCGCCGGTGTAGGTGGAGATTTCAGACATGGAGATGGCGAAAGACGGGAAAGAGGTGGACATTTCAACCCAGAAAAGGCAAAATCTACAAGCAAAACGCGCCGCGAGGTTCGTTATAGATTTGGACGACCCCCACAATGACTCGCTATCTACTCACCCCTGTCGCGGCTGCGGCTACTGCCCTCGCGCTCCTCATTCCCTCGGCGCAAGCGGAGACCAATTTTGGCCAGGTGGCCATGCATGTGGCCTACATGCTGCAAAACCACCACTACTCGAAGCAGGACTTTGACGACAAGGTGTCCGGCGAGATGCTGCACAACTACCTGAACATGCTCGACTTCAAGCACATCTTCTTCACCGAGCAGGATGTCGCGGGTTTCAAGGATAAGTATGAGACCACGCTCGACGACCATGTGCTGATGCGGAACATCAGCCCCGCCATCGAGATCTATGACATCTACAAGGCGCGCGTGAAAGAGCGCGTGGACTTCCTCAAGAAGGCGCTGGACTCCAACCAATTCTCCTTTGATTCGAAGGACACGATTGAGATCAAGCGCGACAAAGCGCCATGGCCGAAGGACAAAGCCGCCCAAGACAAGCTCTGGATCGAAATCATCGAAGACAATCTGCTCGCTGAACGCATCGCAGATGAAACGCGTGAGCGTGATGAAAAGAAGAAGGCGGAAAAGGCTGCCGCCAAGAAAACCAACGCCGCAGAGGTCAAGGCGGCGATAACGCCGGACACCCAAAAGGTGGAGCCCCCCGACCCCGACGCTCCTAAAATCGCCGCCAAAATTGAACCCAAAATTGAAACCAAGAAGGAAAAAGACAAAGACAAGGACCTGAGTCCGAAAGAGCGCATTCTCAAAGACTACCAGCGCCTGCTTGAGAGCATCGACGAGAACGACACCAAGGATGTGGTGAATTTCTTCCTCTCCAGCCTCGCCACCGCCTATGACCCGCACACCGAGTACATGAGCACGGATGAGAGCGACAACTTCAAAATCCACATGCAGCACCAGCTCGTCGGCATTGGTGCACTCCTCGGCCAGAAGGATGACGGCGCTGAAATCCAGGGCATCGTCGTCGGTGGTCCAGCGGACAAGCAGGGTGAGCTCAAGCTCAATGACCGCATCATCGCCGTCGCCCAGGGCGATGAAGAATTTGTGGATGTGAAGTATCTCAAGCTGCAGAAGATCGTCGATATGATCCGTGGTGAGCTGAACACCACCGTCCGCATCAAGATCGTCCCCGCTGACGATCCTTCCGGCAATCGCATCATCGCCATCGTGCGTGACAAAGTTCCGCTCAAGGAGAAGCTCGCCAACGCCGAACTCCTCGTCACTCCTCCGGATCTCGGCAAGGCGCTCAAGGTCGGCTGGATCAACCTCTCCAATTTCTACGCCGACATGGAAAACGGCACGGTCAGCACGAGTGTGGACGTGGAGCGCCTGCTGCGCCGCCTGATGAAGGAAAAGATCGACGGCCTCGTGCTTGACCTGCGCGACAATGGTGGTGGCTCCTTGGATGAAGCCATCAAGCTCACCGGCCTCTTCATTCCTGCCGGCCCCGTGGTTCAGGCCAAGGACTGGCGCGGCAGCATCACCTGGCGCGACTGCGAAAACGAGAAGCCCGTGTATGACGGCCCCATGATCGTTCTCATCAACAAGGCCAGTGCCTCCGCCTCCGAGATTTTGGCGGCAGCACTGCAGGACTACCGCCGCGCGCTCATCGTGGGTGACAAGTCCTCATTCGGCAAAGGCACTGTGCAGACCATCCTCCCGGTCGAACGTTACATGCCCTTCTTCAGCGACAAAAAAGGCGCTGGCGACCTCAAGGTGACGATCCAGAAGTTCTACCGCATCGCCGGTGGTTCCACCCAGCTCAAAGGTGTCGAATCCGACATCCCGCTGCCTTCGATCCGTGATGTACTCGACATCGGCGAATCCTCCGCTGAAAACCCACTGCCCTACGACACCATCCCGCCGAGGAAGTACCCCCTCTTCCGCAAAGACCCGTTTCCAATTGACGAGATCAACGCCCGTGTGAAGAGCCGCGTCGCCGCCAATCCGGAGTTCCAAAACGTGGTTGAGGAGTCCAATCGCCTGAAGGAAAAAATCGACCGCAACACCATCTCTTTGAATCTGCAGGATCGTGAGAAGGAACGCCTCGACACCGAAGCTCGCCGCGACAAGCAGATCGAGGAGCGTGCCAAGCGCGCCAAGGAAGTCGCTGAGCGCATCAAAGACAACGGATTCAAATCCTACCACCTCACGCTCGACAATGTGGACAAGCCTGACCTGGTGCCCGAGTCTGCTTTCAGCAAGGAAATGAATTCCGGCATGCGCACCGCCACCAATGAAGACGACAGCGGCAATGACGGTTCCAAGTTTTCCTACGGCATCGAGCCCGTGAAACTTGAGACCATCCATGTCCTCCGTGATCTTCTTGAGCTTGATCATAAGCCCACCACTGCGGCCAAAACCGAGGATAAAACGCCGGTCGGTGCCAAGCAACAGGCACAGTAATGACCCTCCAGTCATCTGGCCTTCCCGCACATCCAACTGCCAGCACACAGCGAATGCAGGTCGGCATCATCACTGTTTCTGACCGTGCCAGCCAGGGCGTCTATGAGGATCTTGGCGGCCCGGCGTTGAAACAGGCGGCGGAAGGTTACGGCTGGGGGGTCGCTGCTGAGGCGATCATCCCAGATGACCTTCCGCTCATTCAGGAGGCGATCCGTTCCTTCTCGGCTCAAGGCTGTGCTCTCATCCTCACCACGGGCGGAACGGGCATCGCCGAGCGTGATGTCACTCCCGAGGCCATTCGCGGCATCATGCGCGTGGAGATTCCCGGCTTTGGCGAACTGATGCGCATGAAGTCGCTCGAAGTGACTCCAAACGCTATTCTCTCCCGCAGTTTGGCGGCGGTGGTTGGCCGCAGCCTCGTCATCGCCCTGCCCGGAAAACCGCAGGGTGCCGTCGAGTGCCTTGGTTTTGTGCTGGGTGCCATTCCGCACACTGTGAAGCTTGCCCAGCGCGTGCCCACGAGTTGCTAAGGTAACAGTTCGCATGCTCCTCTAAGATTTCCGCGGGGCCGCATACAGCCGATTGGGACAGGATTCACAGGATTCCAGATTCGGAAATCCTGCATAATCTTGTCATCTTGTTAATCCTGTCTTGGTAACGCCGTGTTGAATTTGAGCTCGCAGTTCCTCCAAGGCTTTCAGGCCAAGGGGGGCGCTGGGCAGCAGGAAGCCGATTGGGACAGGATTCACAGGATTCACAGGATTCACAGGATTCACAGGATTCCGGATTGGGAACCCTATCTCATCCCTTCCTCTGTCTAGAACGGTGGAGCGAAGCAGGTGTAAAAGCAGCTCATTTGCGGCTGGACTTGCCATTGGGGTCGCGATTACAACTGCGGTGTCAGCCAAATAATTCCCATGAAACGCATTCCTGTTTCCTCCCGCCGTCAGTTCCTCACGAAGTCTGCCGTCGCCATCGGCTTTCCTACCATCATTCCGGCCAGCGTGATTGGGCAGAATGCACCCTCCAGCAAGATCACCATGGCCGTCTTCGGCTGGGGTATGATGGGGCCGAGCAATACCGGCAAATTCCTGCAGGAGCAGGACTGCCAGATTGTCGCCGCTTGTGACATCGACAAAGGCAACCTGCGGAAGGCGTTGGATACGATCAATGGCGCTTACAAGAACCAGGATTGCAAACCTTACCACGACTACCGCGAAGTCATGGCGCGCAAGGACATCGATACCGTCATGCTGGCGCTGCCGGACAACTGGCATGCGCTTACCGCCATTGAAGCCGCGAAGAACGGCAAGGACATCTATGGCGAGAAGCCGCTGGCGCGCACCATCGCGGAGCAGCAGGCCATTGTGAAAGCGGTGCAGAAGCACGGGCGTGTCTGGCAGACCGGCTCTTGGCAGCGCAGCGAGGACAATTTTCGCATCGGTGCTGAAATCGTGCGTAACGGTCTGATTGGAAAGTTGAAGGAAGTGCATGTGGGCCTGCCAAGCGGACACAACGATTTCGCCAAAACCGGCGACAAGCGTAGCGTTACACCACCGCCTGCTGAACTTGATTACGAAATGTGGATCGGCCCGGCGACGATGCAGGACTACATCGAGTGCCGCGTGCACAAGAACTGGCGCTGGGATTACAACATCGGCGGCGGCCAGTTGCTCGACTGGGTCGGCCACCATTGCGACATCGCCCACTGGGGCATGGACATGGACAGCAGCGGTCCGATTGAGGTCAGCCCCATCCAGGTGGACATGCCACCGCGCACTGACATCTGGAACACCGCCACGAAGTATCGTGCCGAAGCGAAGTATGCGGGAGACATCACCATGACCATCGCAGGCGGCCACGACGACATTAAGATGGGCACCAAGTGGATCGGCACCGACGGCTGGGTCTATGTGAATCGTAGCGGCGCTTTCGACTGCTCGAATCCAGCCTTCAAACAGCTGGTCAAAAAGCGGAAGGACGAGAAGGATCCGAAGAGCGAGATCATCGAAGTCGCCAAAGCGCCGAAGCTGGGAGACGACATCATCAAGACACGACTCTACGAAACGAAGGGGCACCATCGCAACTTCCTCGACTGCGTGAAGAGCCGCCAGCCCACCGTCACCCCGGTGGAAACAGCGCACCGCAGCGCCACGCCGGGCCACCTCGCGCTGATTTCATTCCTCACCAACCGTGCCATCAAATGGGATCCCGTGAAGGAAGAGATCATCGGCGATGCGGATGCTTCCAAGCTGCTCACGCGCGAGTATCGTGGGCCGTGGAAGCTGGAGGTGTAGCCGAGTCTTTTTGTAGGTTGGGTGTGTTTGGCGCGCTGCGGTAATTATCGACCTCAGTTCACTTCGCCAAACCGCCCGACTTCGAGGACGCTCTTATGCCGGTGTGTTTGCCACATGCTCGCAGACGGGCGGGCTTTCGCCACACCCATCTTACTCCAGCTACGCGATCACATCGCGCAGCACGTTCCCATGTACATCCGTGAGCCGCAAATCGCGACCACTGAAGCGGTAGGTGAGCTGCTCGTGATCAATGCCCATGAGGTGAAGCACGGTGGCCCACATGTCATGGACGGAGCAGGGATTTTCTATGGCGTGGTAGCCGAGGTCGTCTGTGCCGCCGTAGATGTGGCCGGGCTTGACGCCGCCCCCGGCCATCCAGATGGTGAAGCCATAGGGATTGTGATCGCGGCCATCGGTGCCTTGCGCGAAGGGCGTGCGGCCAAATTCTCCGGCCCAGATGACGAGGGTGCTGTCGAGCAAGCCGCGTGATTTGAGGTCCTTGACGAGCGCGGCAATGGGCTGGTCCACCTGATGCGCCATGTTGCCGTGGCCCTTTTTGATCTCGCCATGCTGATCCCATGGATTCGCCGCCTGACCACCACCGAGTGTTTGCGGAAGGCAGCTCAGCTCCACAAAGCGTACGCCGCGCTCCACCAGACGCCGTGCCAGCAGGCACTGATGCGCATAGGCGGTGCGTGGGGAGTCGGGCCCATCCATGCCGTAGAGTTGCTTCGTTGCTGCGGTCTCGCCGGAGATGTCGCACAGTTCCGGCACGGCGGACTGCATGCGCCAGGCCATCTCGTAGTTTGAAATGGCGGCCTCCACGTGCATGTCATGCTGCGTGGTGCTGACAAAGCGGCGATCCATCGCGCCGATGAAGTCGAGTTGCTTGCGTTGTATGTCGCGCGGTTGGTGGGCGCGGATGTTTCGCACTGCTTCGTCCACGTCTGCCTGTACGATGCTGGCCTGATGCTGCGCGGGCAGGAAGCCATTGCTGAACACACCCACGCCGCCATGCGGCACAGTGGCGCCACCGCTTTGCAGGACGATGTAGCCGGGAAGATCACGCGATTCCGTGCCGAGACCGTAGCTGGCCCATGCGCCTGCGCTCGGATAACCGAGGAAGGGGAAGCCGCTGTGCATGAAGAAATTTCCCTGCGCATGCTCGCTGAACTTCGCCGTCATGCTGCGGATGACGCAGAGCTCATCTGCGACCGTGGCCATGTGCGGAAAGAGCTCGCTCACCGGCGTGCCACTCTGCCCACGCTGGCGGAACTCCCAGTGGGCGGGCTGCACGGTGCCGTTGTTGTTGAACTGCGTTTTCTGCACCTCGACCGGCATGGGCTGGCCCGCGTACTTTTCCAGCAGCGGCTTCGGATCAAACGAATCCAGGTGCGAGACCCCGCCGCTCATGTAACAGAAGATCACGCTGCGTGCTTTGGGCGCAAAACGCTTCGCACGATTCACCGGCGACTCCGCCTGCATCAGGCCGGCCAATGCAGCCATGCCAAAGCCGCTGGAGGCATTGGCGAGAAGCTGGCGGCGTGAAAGGTGAGTATTCATCAAGCGATGATGTCTTTGAGTACGTTTCCATGTACGTCAGTCAGGCGAAGGTCTCGCCCGCTGAAGCGATAGGTGAGCTGTTCGTGGTCGATGCCCATCAGATGAAGTACGGTCGCCCACATGTCATAGACGCTGGAGATGTTCTCGACGGCGTTGTAGCCGAAGTCGTCGGTGGCACCATGGACGTGACCGCCTTTGACGCCGCCGCCGGCCATCCAAACGGTGAAGCCGTAGGGGTTGTGGTCTCGCCCGTTTGAGCCCTGAGCAAAGGGTGTGCGGCCGAATTCGCCAGCCCAGACGACGAGGGTGCTATCGAGCAGGCCGCGTGATTTGAGATCCTTGATGAGCGCAGCAATAGGCTGGTCGATTTGATTCGCCATCTTGCCGTGGCCTTCTTGAAGTGCGCTGTGGTGGTCCCATGGATTGGAGCCGTTGCCGCCACCGATGTTGTAAGCGAGCGTGCTGAGCTCGATGAAGCTCACCCCGCGTTCGACGAGACGCCGCGCGAGCAAACACTGACGGGCATAGGCGGCTTTTTTCGGCTCGGGATCGTCGAGGCCGTAGAGTTTCTTGGTCGCTTCGGTCTCACCGGAGATGTCGCAGAGATCCGGCACGGCGGACTGCATGCGCCAGGCCATCTCGTAGTTTGAAATGGCGGCCTCGACGTGCATGTCATGCTGCGTGGTGCTGATGAAGCGGCGGTCCATCGCGCCAATGAAATCGAGCTGTTTACGCTGCATGTCCTGGGGCTGGCGTGGGCGGATGTTGGCCACGGCTTCGGTTTCATCCGCCTTCACGATGCTTGCCTGATGCTGCGCGGGCAGGAAGCCGTTGCTGAACAATCCCACGCCGCCATGCGGAGTGGAGGCACCACCGCTTTGCAGCACGATGTAGCCCGGCAGATCGCGTGATTCGGTGCCGAGGCCGTAGCTCGTCCACGCACCGGCGCTGGGATAGCCGAGGAATGGAAAGCCGGTGTGCATGAAGAAATTACCCTGCGCGTGCTCACTGAATTTGGAGGTCATGCCACGGATCATGCACAGCTCATCCGCCACACCTCCGACCTGCGGAAACAGATCGCTCACTTCGAGCCCGGAGCGCCCGTAACGTTTAAAGTCCCAAGCCGAGGGCTGCACCGTGCCGTTGTTGTTGAACTGCGTTTTCTTCACCTCGCCGGGCATCGGCTTGCCTGCAAATTTCGCCAGCATTGGCTTGTGATCGAACGAATCGACATGCGACACACCGCCGCTCATGTAGAGAAAGATCACACTACGTGCCTTCGGTGCGAATTTCTGAGCACGATGAATGAGCGGTGTATCCGCAAGCGCCTGCTCTTGCATGAGGCCTGCAAGCGCGACCATGCCAAAGCCGGTGGAAGAGCGAGAGAGGAACTGGCGACGATTGATCGTATTCATTGCAGGTAAATGAACTCCTTCAGGTTGATGAGCGACTGCGCGAGGCTGGTCCAGGCTTGGAGGGCGGGATCGTCGCTGGCGGTGGTGCGCAAAGATTCGAGCTGGGCGGACTGCTGCTTGCGCCGGGTGTTGAGTTTGACGAGTTGATTGCGCTGCTCCGCTGTGAGAGTGGCAACGATGTCGGCCTCGGTGATGGAGCTGGATTCGATGCGGGCGGTTTGGGAGATCTCTTCCGGCGTCAGTGCGCGATCATAAATGCGGGCGCGGAAGATGCGGCCGGTCAGACCTTTGTTGCCTGCGGGGGAGCCGTGGCGGCAGCCGAGGAGAACTTCGGAGGTGTCGGCTTCAAAGATCGCAGCGGGTGCTTTGCGGTAGGTGCGGCCGTAGGGCTTGCCATCGCGGTAACCGCTGATGGTGCCATCGGGCTGATACACGACGGCGATGTGCACGGGGCGCGTGGTGGCTTCGGTTTCGGCGCTGCCTTCGAAGAGTTCGCTGCGGTCAAAGAAGTTGCTGCCAGCCACCCAGTGCTGCGGCGTTTTCTCCGCAAAAACGATGGAGTCAAACAGCACGCCGTCCTTGCCCTGAACGGTGAGCACGCCGCCGCCGCGCTGGGCGAGGTTATCCAGCATGACCCAAGCTTCGAGGGTTTTGGTTTTAACTTTCTTCGGCAGCGAGCCGGATTTCGCCATCGACTTGCCATCGAGAATGAGCGCGCCTTTTTCAATGCGGGCATTGCCGACGAGTTCGAGATTCATGCGGCCTTTGGTGTCTTTGGCATCCTTGTCAAAGGTCCACTCGGCCAGCGGTTCCGGAGTGTTCAAAGGTATGGCGGGAAGTTTGAGCTCGGACTGCAGCTTGAGGCGTGAGGGATCGAGGATGGCGGTGATCTGGCGGTTCAGATCCGCTACTTGCTGCTCTTGAAAGGCGAGTTCTTTGGCACGCTCGTTGTTTTCCTGCTGCGAGGACGCGAGGTAGGCGAGGCTTTGCTGCACTTCATCCGGCGTGGCTTCACGGGCGAAGGCTTCCTGGAACATCTCTTTCACGCGCTGTTCGTCTGCGACCTTGGTGGAGCGCAGCGCCCATTCGCGAGACCAGCGTATGACGTTGTTGTCATTGAGCAGGGTGAGGGATTGCGCGGGGACGTTGGTGGTGTCGCGCTTGCCACGGGTGATGAATGGCACGGGCATGTCGAAGGTGGTGAGGAAAGGATCAAGCGCGTTGCGGATGACTTTGACGTAGATGCTGCGGCGAGGTATGCCGCTGCCAACTGAATCACCGTAGAGTACGGGTTCGAGCCTGCCGGTCAGGGTGAGGATGGAATCGCGAATGGATTCGGCTTCGAGGCGATGAAGACTCCAATGACTCAGCAGCTTGTTTTCGGGGTCATTCTGCAAGGCAATCTCGGCGGCATGGGCGCTGCGTTGGAAGGCCTTGGAACTCACGATGAGCTTCAGCATGGTTTTGATGGAGCCGCCGCTGTCGATGAAGCGCTGGGCGAGGAAGTCGAGCAACTCGGGATGCGTGGGCAGTTCGCCGAGCTTGCCAAAATTATCGACGCTGGCGACGATACCACGACCAAAGACATGATGCCAGAGGCGATTGACAATGACGCGTGCGGTGAGCGGGTTGTTCTTCATGTCCGCCATGTGCTCGGCTAGCTGCAAACGACCGCTGCCTTTGGTATTGAAGGGTGTGGGATCGAGCGCATCAAGGAAGCGGCGCGGGACGATCTCTGTAGGTTGTTTGTGGTCGCCCCGGACAAACAGCGGAGCATCTTTGGCATCGGCTTCGATGACGCCGGGCACGCGGGTGGGCATGGGCAGACGGGCTTCGACTTCGCGGTAGCGCGTCACCAGCGTGGCCGCTTCTGGAATGTCTTTCAGGTGGTTCGGCAGCAGGCCCGAATGCAAGAGGCGGTTGAGCGCTTCGGCCTGGCTGTTGCTCAGTGTGCCCTGCTGCCATGCCTGGATGACTTCACTGGCGGAGAACTGCGTGCGCACTTCGGCCGAGGGCGGTGTTTTATCCTTCGTGATGAAGACATCCGTGAGGCCAAACCAAGAGCGTGCATCCTTGCTGTACTCGGCCGGCATGTCGGCGGAAGTGGTGATCTGAAGGAAGATCTCGTCGCCCTTCCAAAAATCGAGGTCGAGCGAGCGCCAGCCAAGCTTCTCGTCCTTGGACTCACTCAGCAGGACCGCTTTATGGATCGTGCCTGTGCGGGGATAGTTTTCCACCACGTACTTGGCCTTCACTCCGCCATTGCCAGCGACGCGAAACCAGAGGGTGCCGCCTTCGCATTTGAAGCGTTTGGAGAACACGACGGCGCGTTCCTTGGTGGTGAGCAGATTGCTAAAATAACCTCCGGGATAGATTTGCGAGACAATGCCATCGCCTTCAAGAGCGAGGGAGAATTCGCCTGCTTGGGTGAGGCTGACGCCATGGGTGAACCACTGATACTTGTCGAGGCCTGGATGCGCGGTGCCGGAGTTGTCGTAGGACACCGTCTTCGGTGCCACCTTCAGCCAGTGCGCAGCCACTTCGTCTTTGATCTGCTCCTTGAGCTTGGCGAGTTCTTCACGTTCCGCTTTGCCAGTGCCGGGTGCGTTCACATCAATGACGGCAGGGTGGGTGCTGGTGAAGATGCCGTAGAGGGCGTAGAAGTCGGCCTGGGAGATAGCGTCGAATTTGTGGTTGTGGCAGCGGGCGCAACTCACGGTGAGGGACTGGAAGGCCTTGGTGATCGTGTCGATCTGGTTGTCTGTGAAGGTGACCATTTCATCGAGGGAATCGACAGGAGAGAAGCCGTGCAGCACCATGCGCAACTGCGCGATGCCGATGGCGCTTTCATTGATGCCGTTCTTGATGCGTGGCTTGGGCAGCAGGTCTCCGGCGATGGCTTCCTTCACGAGTTGCGGATACGGCACGTCATCATTAAAGGCGCGGATGAGGTAGTCGCGGTACTGGTAGGCGTAGGGAATGGCGGGATCGCCTTCGGAGCCGTAGGTCTCGGCGTAGCGCACCCAGTCCATGAAATGGCGCGCCCATTTCTCGCCGAAGTGTGGGGAGGCGAGCAGGTCATCGATGCTCTGATTGCCTGAAGGTGGAAGTCCGGTCAGGATGTAGCTCATGCGGCGGCGCAGCGTCTGCGCATCAGCGGGAGGAGCGGCGGGGATGCCTTGCTTGTCGAGTTCCGCGTCGATGTAGTCATCGATGGTTTTGTTCGCGGGTTGCTTTGAGACGGGTTGAAAGGCCCACCACTGCTTGCGGCGTTCGAGAACGCTCTTCCATTCGGTCTCTTTGGCGATCTCCGCTTTGGAGGGCGGCGTGTCGCGGGGATCGGCGGCACCCTCGCGAATCCATTGCTCAAAGTCGGCGATGACTTTGTCGTCGAGCTTGGCTCCGGCTTTGGGCATCTTGAGGTCCTCGTGCTCGTGCTTGATGGACTGAACGAGGAGCGACGCGCCCGGATCGCCGGGCTTGATGACATCGCCGGATTCGCCACCGGCCTGCCAGCCGGGGCGGGAGTCGAGAACGAGATCGCCTTTTTTCTTGGTACCGGTGCTGTGGCACTCATAGCACTCCTGCGCGAGAATGGGGCGGATCTTGGCTTCGAAGAATTCGATTTGAGTGGGTGTGGGAGCAGCGAGAAGCTTGCCGCTGAGAAACAATGAAGAAGCGATTAAGGAGAACTTGTTCATGCCAGGAGCCTCCGGGTGATGGCTGCAGCGGCTTCGAGGCAGAGCTTACCGGCCTTTTCGAACTGGTCACGTTTCAGGCGATAAGAAGGGGACATGACGGTGATAGCCGCCACCGGGTAATGGTATTCGTCGAGGATGGCTGCGGCGACGCAATGGATGCCTTCGAGCCCTTCAGCGATGTCCGTGGCAAAGCCTCGCTTGCGAGTTTTGAAGAGATCGGTTTCGAGCGACTCGGGCGTGGCAAGCGTGTTTGGCGTGTACTGTTTGAGCTGCACGGCGGCGAAGAATTTTTCTAACTCCGCTGGTGGAAGATGCGCCAGCACGGCCTTGCCAGGGGCACAGGAATACATGGGCACCTGCAGCCCGACGGTGCTGCTGACCTTGATCGGCTGCGAGGAGATGCACTGCTCCAGCACGGTCATCTTGTGATTCACGCTGGCGAGTACCTGCGTGGTCTCGCCGGTTTCATCGCGCAGCCATTTGATGGACTCCAAGGCGCAGACGACGAGGCTTTTCTCGCGCACCTGTGGGCGTGAAAGGTCGAAGAGCTTGTTGGTGAGCACGAAGCGCTTGTCGTCCTCGCGGCGCTGGAGGTAGCCCCGGCTGTGCAGCGTGCCGGTGATGCGGAAGACGGAATTGACCGGTAGATCGAGCTCGCGGGCGATCTCGGTGAGGCTGAGTCCGGCGCGGTGGCGGCCGAGAAGTTCGAGGATGGCGAGCGTGCGTTCCGTGCCAGGCGCGAGCGAGTCGTCAGTGAGTGGGATGGCGGCTTCTTTGAGCATTCTGCATTTAGAAACGCTCCCGCAGGTGGAAAACTATCACTCAGCCACCATCCGGCCGAAATGAGCCGCCGTATCCCGGCTCATACAGTGCGAAGCCGAGCACAGGAGCCATGGCCTCAAAGTGCTTGTCCTGCGCATACACGCGGCAGATGAGCCTCACCGCGATGGTGGCGATGAGGACGTCATTGGCCGGTGCGGTGATGCCAGCGTCATGCAGTTTCCAGTTCTGGCGCACTGCCTCTATGTAGTCTGCTTCCGTGACGCGGATGTAGGGAAGGCAGGAGAAATCGGCGTTGAGTTGTTTGCGTTCCTCTTTGCGTGCGCCGCCTAGGACTTCAAGTATCACGGGTGAACACAATGTGGCCTCATAGGCATCGAGCAGGCCTTCGATGCCGACCTTGACCTCCAGACTGCCCGTGCGCCTGGAGGCCTCGATCCAAATGGAGGAATCGACAAGGACCATGGGTTAAATGATTTCGAGCGCTTCGATTTCAGAATTGGTGGAAGGGTAGTCATAGAACCCTTCGCGCAGACGCTTGCCGAACTCTTTCGCCCGCATCCGCTTCACATACTGCTCCACGGCTTTGGCGATGGCGGGACTCTTGTTTTTCTCCCCGGTTAACTCCATGGCGTCGGTGATGATTTCATCTTCAATATCGACTGTGATTCTCATGGGATTGAATGAAGAGTATATATGAGGATAAAACAAGTTAAAAAAGATGAAAAAAGAATCTGCATGTTTGAATTGATGCAGATCGTTGCATTCCAAGCTAGGGCGGGCATTCTGCATGGACATGAGCCAGGAAAAAGACCTCACATTGCTAGGACGTTCCGAAAATCGTCTCCCCACCTCGCCGGATGTGGCGGTGCTGGAGACGTTCCCAAATCGTACGCCAGGGCGGAACTATCGCATTCATCTCAGCGCGCCGGAATTCAGCTCGATCTGCCCGGTGACCGGGCAGCCGGATTCGGCGCATCTTGAGATTTACTACATTCCGGATGAGACCTGCGTGGAAACGAAGTCGCTGAAGTTCTATCTGGCCTCGTATCGCAATCACGCCTCCTTCAATGAGGCGATTGTGAACCGCGTGCTGGATGACATCGTGAAAGCGTGTGCGCCGAAGCAGGTGGTGGTGCGTGGGAAGTTTGGCGCTCGGGGTGGCATTCAGCTTACCTGCGAGGCGCGCTTTCCAGATATCGAAGAAACCCTGCGCCTGCCCGAATGAAAACGATCGTGCTGCTCTCCGGTGGGATGGACTCGGTGACGGCGCTCTACTGGGCGCGCAAGGAGTGCGAGGTCGTCGGAGCCGTGAGTTTTGACTACGGTGCGAAGCACAACCACCGCGAGATCCCGCTGGCTGCATGGCATTGCGCCCAGGCGGGGTTGCCGCATGACATCATCGACCTCGGCTTCATGAACCAGCACTTCGCCTCCGATCTGCTCAAATCAGGCGGGACGATCCCCGAGGGACATTACGCGGACGAAAACATGAAGAAGACGGTCGTGCCGTTTCGCAATGGCATCATGCTTTCCATCGCCTGCGGTCTGGCGGAAAGCCGTGAGGCTCAGGCGCTCGTCATCGCGGCGCATGCGGGGGATCATACGATCTATCCTGACTGCCGTGAGCCCTTCATGCAGGGCATGGCAGAGGCGATGCGCGAGGGCACGTATGCACGCATCGAACTGCTGCGACCTTTTATCCATCGCGACAAAGCGGGCATCGCCAAACTCGGGGACACCCTGGGGGTGGATTACGGCAAGACGTGGTCGTGCTACAAGGGCGGAGACTTCCACTGCGGAAAGTGCGGCACCTGTGTCGAACGCATCGAGGCGTTTGTGCTCGCCGGTCTTCACGACCCGACGGTTTACGATACCGAAATCTGAGCGGGAGGCAAAAAAAGAGGCGTGGGGCCGATGACGGCCCGCGCGCCTGACGATCACTTCATGTGTGCCGTTCCCGAAGGTCGAGCTTCGAATCTGTGATCAATGACTAGATCGTTGCTGCTCCTTCGGGCGGATGTGCCGTGATGAGTTTTCAACCAGCTAAGGCGTTGTGACGCGGCGACGGTGCGTGCGGACCATGTTGAGGTCCTTGAGCTTGCGCTGCAGGGTGCGGCGGCTCATGCCGAGCATCTCGGCGGCCACGGTGCGGTTGTTGCCGCTGCGTTGCAGTGCGGTGAGGATTAGCTGATGCTCGGCCTCCGTGATGTCGAGATCGCTCTTTGGCTTGATCGCAGGATCGGTGCTTTCTCCTGCGGGTGCATTGGCTGCATCCTTGGCGGCGATCAATGACGGGGCGCGCAAACCGATGCCGAGGCCGTTGGGATTGAGCAGGTAGGACGGCAGATGCTTGAGCATGACGCGGTTGCTGTTGCTCATGACCACGCCGTGCTCGATGGCGGAGCGCAGTTCGCGGATGTTGCCGGGCCAGTCGTAATTCATCATCGCGGGCAGGGCGTCTTCGCCGAGCGGCTTGTAGGCTTTGCCATTGGCTTTGGCGAGTTCCTTGAGGAAGTGATCCGCCAGCACGGAGATGTCGCTCTTGCGGGCGCGCAGCGGGGGGAGCTGGATGGTGACGACGCGCAAGCGCCAGTAAAGATCCTCACGGAAGGTGCCTGCCTCGACCATCTTGGCGAGGTCGCGATTCGTGGCGGCGATGACGCGGACGTCGATTGAAATGGGCTTGCTGCTGCCGACGCGTTCAATGGTCTGCTCTCCGAGGGCGCGCAGCAGCTTCACCTGGGTGCTGGCGTCGATCTCGCCGATTTCATCCAGGAAGAGCGTGCCGCCATTGGCCTGCTCAAAGCGGCCGATGCGGCGCTCCTGGGCACCGGTGAAGGCACCCTTCTCATGGCCGAAGAGCTCGCTTTCGAGGATCTGCGGGGAGAGCGCCGCGCAGTGCACGGAGACGATATTCGCCTTGGGCCGGCCACTGAGATTGTGAATGGCGCGGGCCACGAGCTCCTTGCCGGTGCCGCTCTCGCCTTCGATGAGCACGGTGGCGCGGGAAGGGGCCACCTGCTGGATGGTGTCGATGATGGGCTTCATCACCTCCGCCTGGCCGAGGATGCCTTCGATGGAGAATTTGCGCTCGACCTGCTGTTTCAGGGCGACGTTTTCGTGTTCCAGCGAGCGGCTGCGGAGGGCGCGCTTGATGAGGATCTCCACCTCGTCGAGGTTCAGCGGCTTGGTGACAAAATGGTAGGCACCTCGGCGCATGGCCTCCACGGCGGTATCGACGCTGCCATAGGCGGTCATCATGATGCAGACGGGCGGCTTGGTCAGCGCCAGGGCAGCTTCAAGCAGTTTCATGCCATCGTCCTCGCCGAGGCGGAGGTCGGTGAGCATGACGTCGATGCGGTCATGATTGAGATATTCCATCGCTTCGGCGGCGTTTGAGGCCACGTAGCAGTCGAAGTCATCCTCCAGCGAGAGGCGCAGGCCATCGCGGGTATGCTTTTCGTCATCGACGATCAGGACTGTGGCTTGGTCGGTCATGTGTGAAGGAATGTCACACTATGGAAGGGAAGGCGACGGCGGCAATCAAGGAGGTGGAATTATTGTTGACTGACCGTCTAGTCTAATTTAAGGCTCCGCTACTTTTACCGAAACCCCCATGGGCCGCACTTCTACTGCTAAAGACCGCTTAATTGACGCCATGATCGAACTGATCTGGGCGGGCAGCTACGGAAGCACCTCGGTGGATCATATCTGCGACAAGGCCGGGGTGAAGAAGGGGAGTTTCTACCACTTCTTTGAGTCTAAAACTGAACTGGCCGTCGCTGCGATCGAGCACGGCTGGACTGAGCACCGCAAGGAGTTGGACCAGATCTTTTCGCCCGTGGTGCCGCCGGTGGAGCGCATCTTGAACTGCTTCCGCAATTTCCGCCAGGAGCAGGAGGAGTTGTTTCAAAAGCACGGGCGGGTGCTGGGCTGTCCCATCCATTCACTCGGGGCTGAGGTCAGCACGGTGGACGAGCGCCTGCGCGACACGCTGCAGGAAATCCTGAGCCAGTTCATCCGCTACTATGAGAGCGCCATTCGCGATGCGCAGGCGCAGGGCAGCATCGTCACGCATGATGCGATGGCTTTGGCACGGATCGTGTTTGCTTACAGCGAGGGGCTGCTGCTCCACGCCCGCATGTGGAATGACCTTGGTCGCCTGGATGAATTCGAATCCGGAGCCAAGATCATCCTCGGCGTCAAGGGCTGATGCTGCTTATTCTTTTGCTTTCAAATTAACCGACTGGTCAACTTCATACCCCAAAACCAACGCGCCTCGTGAAACTTAAAACCCTCCTCCCCTTCGTCCTGCTCCTCGCTGCCTGTGGCAAACCGCCTGAGGGCGGCCACGGCGGTCAGATGCCTCCGGCCCCGGTGACACTCGCACCGGTCGAGCAGAAAGAACTCGTCGAGTGGGAGGAGTTCACGGGGCGCGTCGAGCCGATGGAGACGGTGGATTTGAAGCCACGCGTTTCCGGCTACATCACCGAAGTCCATTTCCAGTCCGGGGCCTTGGTCAACAAAGGGGATGTTCTTTTTACCATCGACCAGCGCCCGTTTGAGACTAAACTGCGTGCGACGGGTGCCGAAGTGGCGCGTGCCGAGGCCAATGCGCAGGCGATGAAGCGCGAGTTTGACCGGGTGAAGACCTTGCTCGCGGCTAAGGCCATCGCCCCGGAGCAGGCGGAAATGCGTGAGTCGATGAACCTGCAGGCGCTGGCCGGTCTGGAAGCCGCAAGGGCTGCGCAGCACAGTGCTGAGATTGAGTTCGAACACAGCTCAGTCAAGGCACCTATCAGCGGGCGCATCAGCCGTGCGATCACCACCACTGGCAACTTCGTCACTGCAGGAACGACGCTGCTCACGACCATCGTGACGGTGGACCCCGTGTATGTGTACTCGGACATTGACGAAAACAGCCTGCTCAAGATCCAGGCAATGCAGCGCGACAAGAAGATCCTCATGGATGGCGACGGTCGCATGCCCGTGGAGCTCCAGCTTTCGAACGAAACGGATTTTGCCCACAAGGGCCATGTGGAATCCTTCGACAACCGCCTCGATGCCAGCACAGGCAGCATGGTGCTTCGGGCCGAATTTTCGAACGCCGACGGCATGCTCACGCCAGGTCTCTTTGCGCGCATCCGCATCCCCATGACCGGCAAGTACAAGGCGCTGCTGGTTGATGAAAAAAGCATCCTTACCGATCAGGCGAACAAGTATGTGCTCGGCATTGATGAAACGAAGACACCCCCGATCTCGGTTTACAAACCGGTGGTGATTGGCCCGACCATCGACGGCAAGCGCATCATCCGCAGCGGCCTCGTGTTTGGCGACAAGATCATCGTGAACGGCATGGCGAGACTGCCGCAGCCAGGCATGCCGGTCGCGCCTTCGGCTCCTGCTGCTCCGGCGAAGGAAACGGCGGCCAAGTAATGGCATCGCGCACAACCCCTCACACGCTGCCATGAACTTTTCCCGTTTCTTCATCACGCGCCCCATTTTCGCGGGCGTGCTGTCGCTGCTGATCTTCATCCTCGGTACGATCTCGCTGTTCCAACTACCGATCTCCGAATACCCGGAAGTCGCGCCGCCGACCGTCATCGTGACGGCGACCTACCCCGGTGCGAATCCCAAGACAATCGCTGAAACCGTGGCGTCGCCATTGGAGCAGACGATCAACGGCATTGAAAACATGCTCTACATGTCGTCGCAGAGCACCGCCAATGGTGTGATGACGCTCACCGTCACGTTCAAGTTGGGCACGGACATCGACCTCGCGCAGGTGCAGGTGCAGAACCGTGTGGCTCAGGTGCTGCCGAAGCTGCCGGAGGAAGTGCGACGCTTTGGGGTCACCACGGTGAAGTCCTCGCCGAACCTGACGATGGTGGTGCATCTGCTCTCGCCGAATGATCGTTACGATCAGTTGTACCTGCGCAACTACGCCACGCTCAACGTGAAGGACGAAATCGCCCGCCTGCCCGGCGTTGGCCAGGTGCAGCTCTTTGGCGGTGGCGAATATGCGATGCGCGTGTGGATCGATCCCGACAAGGCCGCAGCACGCGGGCTGACCTCCTCGGATATCGTCAATGCCATCCGTGAGCAAAATGTGCAGGTCGCGGCCGGAGCCATCGGCCAGCAGCCGGTGAAAAATGACATCGCCTTTGAGCTGACCGTGAATGCTAAGGGCCGTCTGGTGAGCGAGCAGGAGTTTGAGAACATCATCGTCAAGATCGGCGAGCATGGCGAAAAACTGCGCCTCAAGGACGTTGCACGGCTTGAAATGGGGTCAAGCGAGTATGCGCTACGCAGCCTGCTAAACAACAAACGCGCCGTCGGTATTCCAGTGTTTCAGCTTCCAGGTGCCAATGCCCTGGAGCTGTCAAAATCCGTGCGTGCGAAGATGGAGGAACTGAAGGGTAAGTTTCCCGAAGGCATGGACTACGCTATCGCCTACGATCCGACTGTGTTCGTGGACAAGTCCATTGACGCCGTCATTCACACGCTCATCGAGGCGTTGCTGCTGGTCGTCCTCGTGGTGGTCATTTTCCTGCAAACCTGGCGTGCTTCGATTATTCCGCTCGCCGCTGTGCCGGTGTCACTGGTCGGCACCTTTGCCGTGATGCATCTGCTGGGCTTCTCGATCAACAATCTCTCGCTCTTCGGTCTTGTTCTAGCCATCGGCATCGTCGTTGATGACGCCATCGTGGTGGTGGAAAACGTCGAGCGTAACATCCGCAACGGTCTGAACCCAGTTGAAGCCACCAAGCAGGCGATGACGGAGGTGACAGGTCCGATTGTCGCCACAGCACTGGTGCTTTGCGCGGTGTTTATTCCGACTGCGTTCATCAGCGGACTCAGCGGTCAGTTTTATAAACAGTTCGCCGTCACCATCGCCATCTCGACGGTCATCTCGGCCATCAATTCGCTCACGCTCAGCCCCGCTCTTTCCGCGCTGCTGCTGAAGGATCATCATGCGAAGAAGGATATTCTGTCACGCATCATTGATGCGATGCTGGGTTGGTTCTTCCGCCCGTTTAACCGCTTCTTTGAGTGGTCGTCAAACGCTTATGTGGGCATGGTTAAGCGCATCATCCGCTTCAGCTTCGTCGCGGTCGTCATCTACTGCGGACTCGTGTGGGCGACGTGGAAAGGCTTCGAGATGGTGCCAACGGGTTTCGTCCCGGCACAGGACAAGCAGTACCTCGTCGGCTTTGCGCAGTTACCGGACGGTGCCTCGCTGGATCGTACCGAAGAAGTGATGCGCAAAATGTCGGAAATTGCTTTGAGTCATCCCGGCGTGAAGGACGCGATTGCCTTCCCCGGTTTGTCGATCCATGGCTTCAGCATCAGTCCTAACAGCGGCATCGTGTTTGTGGGTCTTGATGACTTCGAGGATCGCACGACGCCTGAGCTTTCGGGCGATGCCATCGCAGGTGCGCTGAATGGCAAGTTTATGGCCATTCAGGATGCAATGGTGCTGGTGCTATCACCGCCGCCGGTCAATGGCATCGGCACCACGGGTGGGTTCAAGATGATGATCCAGGACCGCAGTGACCAAGGTTATGCGGCTTTGTATCAGGCCACGCAGGGGCTCATTGGTGCGGCGTATGGCAGCGGGAAGCTCATGCAGGTTTATTCCGGCTACACGGTGAACGTGCCACAGCTGGAAGCTGACGTGGATCGTGAAAAAGCCAAGATGCAGGGCGTGCCGCTGGCGAATCTCTTCGAGACGCTGCAGATCAATCTCGGCAGTCTTTACGTGAACGACTTCAACCGCTTTGGCCGCACTTACCAGGTGGTGGCGCAGGCGGAGCCGCAATTCCGCGATGACGTCAAAGACATCACCCGTCTGAAAACACGCAATTTGGCCGGTGAGATGGTGCCCGTCGGATCGCTGATCAAGGTGAGCGAAAGCTTTGGGCCCGACCGCGTCACGCATTACAACGGCTACCTCTCGGCAGATTTGAATGGTGCCGCCGCACCGCCGCTCAGCTCGGGGCAGGGAGAGGCGGTGATCGCCGAACTCGCAAAATCGTTGCCACCAGGGTTTGAATTCCAATGGACCGAACTGGTGTATCAGAAGATCATTGCGGGCAACACAGCGATGTTTGTCTATCCGCTCTGCATCCTGCTCGTCTTCATGGTGCTGGCTGCGCAGTACGAAAGTTTGCGCCTGCCGCTGGCGATCATTTTGATCGTGCCGCTGTGCCTGCTGTTTGCCCTGGCCGGTGTGATGATCACGGGAGGTGACAACAACATCTTCACGCAGATCGGCTTCATCGTGCTGATTGGCCTGGCCTGTAAAAATGCCATCCTCATCGTGGAGTTTGCCAAGGAGAGATTCGACCACGGGCTGAGTGCTTTTGATGCGGCCATCGAAGCCTGCCGCCTGCGTCTGCGCCCGATTTTGATGACTTCCATCGCCTTCATCGCCGGTGTGTATCCGCTCGTTGTCTCCACCGGTGCGGGTGCTGAAATGCGCCGCGCCATGGGCACCGCCGTGTTTGCCGGCATGATCGGGGTGACCTTCCTCGGTCTGTTCTTCACCCCCGTGTTCTATGTGCTGGCAATGCTCGGCCACAAGAAAAAGACCACCGTTCCCGCCGCCGCTCTTCCAGCCCCTCATTGATCCTGTTATGCGTCTTCTCTTTTCACTTCTTCTTACGACCAGTGCTTTTGCTCAGGTCGGGCCGAATTACGAACGTCCTGACACGGTGGCACCACCGAACTACAAATCCGCCATCAAGTGGCGTGAAACGCGGCCGCTCGACTCCCTGCCCAAAGGCGACTGGTGGCGCGTGTTTGGTGATGCGAAGCTGAACGTTCTCATGGAGCGCGCCACGGCGCACAATCAAACGCTGAAGGCTGCGGTCGCACGCTTCGACCAAGCGCGTGCCGGCACAGGCATCGCCCGCGCCGCTTTCTTTCCCAGTGCGGACATCAATTCGGCTTTCACTTCGCAGCGGACCTCATCCAACATGCCGAGCCCCTTTCCTCTGGGCGGCCTGCATTATATGGGGCCGAGTTACTCTGTACCGGTTGATTTCACCTGGGAGCTGGATCTGTGGGGCAAGATCCGCCGCCAAGTGGAAAGCGCGCGTGCGGATGCCTCCGCCTCCGCGAGCCTGATGCAAAATGTGCTGCTCGGCATGCATGCCGATGTGGCCACGAATTACTTCCGCATCCGCGCTCTCGATGGCGAACTCAAAACTGTGCGTGACGCCGTCGGCTTGCGTGGGCAGGCGCTGAACATTGCGCGTGCACGGGTCAAGGCCGGCGCAGGCAGCGAATTGGAACAGGCGCAGGCCGAAACCGAAGTGGCCACCGCCGAGGCGGAAGTGAGCGCGCTGCAGAGTCAGCGCGACCAGCTTGAAAACGGCATCGCCCTGCTGACCGGCACGAATCCCAGCGCCTTCAGGCTAGGGGGTAATTCCAGCCTGCTGCCCACACCTCCCGGCATTCCCGCCGGAGTGCCCACCGATCTGCTGGAACGCCGCCCCGATGTGGCTGCTGCCGAGCGCACACTGGCCTCCGCCACCGCGCAGATAGGTGTCGTGAAAGGGAATTTCTTTCCCAGCATCAAATTGATCGGGAACGGCGGCTATCTCAGCGGAGATACGGCCACTCTCTTTGAGGTCAGCAGCCTCAACTGGAACGTCGGGCCCAGCATCAGCGTGCCATTGCTGGCCGGTGGGAAGACCCGGGCGGCATCCGAACGCAGCCGTGCCGCGCATGATGAGGCGCTCGCCAATTACCGGCAGTCCGTGCTTGTCGCTTTTAGCGATGTCGAAAATGCCCTCGCCGCTCTGCGCAATCTTGCCACACAGACGGAGGCGCAGCATCGCGCACGTGACAGCGCCCAAAAGGCAGCCGAAATCGCGCATGCACGCTACGAAGCGGGCACGAGCCCCTATCTGGATGTGATCGAGGCGAACCGATCGCTGCTTGCCACGCAGCGTGCTTGCGCCACGC
>NZ_JAQSEA010000052.1:0-23937 GCF_029946185.1 Prosthecobacter sp. | reverse complement strand
CTTCGATTTGCCTGTAAGATAACAGCAAGAATCCCTCACGGACGTGAACCAGCACCCAGCCGCACCGTTTTACCCGACGCCTAAGGAAGAAGGGACCCAACCTACCATTGGCTCCGAGCGCTGCATCCATGGCTCTGCGGGTAAATGGGAAGAACTAAATGGGTGACCAAAACCTTAGTCGATAGATGTTATTAATTACGAATAAAGCGTTACGAAGTGAAATGGGTGCCTAATGGCGTTGGGGATTGTAATGTTTGTGTGGTGATGTGAATGTAACGATTTTATCCGTACGTTATTGTGATGGAAAAGACGGGTGTTTTTCAGAATTATTCCAAATGTGAAGAACCACACCTTTCTGTGCGGTGCGTATTAGGCAAAAATAATGGAGACTTTTATTTTTGATGAAATGAACGTGTTAACAATGATAAAATCTATTGTGTCATTGATAAATAACAATCTTTTGCACGTGAAAAAAGTGTCTTTATTTTGGATATAATGTAACGAAATAAACGTTAATTATTTATCGCACGATAAGGCATTGGGATCTAGCTGGTGCGGGCCTGCGGCGTCGTTAAGGAAGCCGGCATCGATAATGTGCAAAGTTTTAGATGATCGCCGAGGTCGGTTATGAGGAGCAGGTCTCATTGTCTGGGATGGGCTGCAAGAATGTGAATAACTTGGCATTGGCTGGAGCAATCGTGGCTGTGTCGGAGACTCTTTAATATTACGATTTAGACGTTACAAAAAATTGCCTGATCCGTTTCTAATTCTCATTCAAATGCTTTCTCAAAGGAGATCGCTTGAGAGGTGAGAGGCACCGGATATCGACATCGATTTTGCTTACGATTGAAAAAATGCGGCTTAAATGTTACGTTGTATTCGATACAAAGCATTGGAGGTGGTCATCTTTGGCGGGATGAATATCTTTGAAGTTCGCTGCATTGTGACGGGGCCAAGTTCCTTAGTTTGGGGAGCATGAGGGCTGGCGGCTCATCGGGCATAGACCATGGACCGATGTAATCGCCGCAGTCGATGCTTCTCCGCTCCCGACTGAGTGTGATCCCTCCGCCTGGCAGGAGGAGACCTTGCGCACAACACTGGTCATGGCCGGAATGGGGGATGGACAGCCCCGCTACGCCCACTGAATATCTGCGACGTGGGGTTGTCCCGGGATTTGATCCACGACGAAATCCATAGCTTCATCACCAGCAAGAGGTGCCACCACGCATTTTGGACTTGGATGGGTGGAAGCCGTGTTGCTGATCAAGCGCATCATTTTGGGGCAGGGATCCTTGCTGTAGTGCGGGACACCCAGATTAAACTTCGGTCCCAAGATCATTCACTGGATCTTGTGGTGCTAAAAAGTCGGGGCCGCCGTTGTGGCGGGAGCCCCCCCCGGGAGGGTGAGGTAGTGCAGGATTGATCAAGTAACTGGCAGATGATCGCCACGGGCAAGGCACGAGGGTTCGTCATATTGAAAGAGCGGCGATAGGCGACCTCGCCTGAATGGCTGCAGTGAGGGGCATCGATTGACACGTGGCCATCGTGTCCGGCATCAGTTCCCTGCGCGGTCAATGGGCCACGTTGGCGAGGTGAAATCTGCCATTCTCCATTTTTCAGTGTTTCTGGATGTCGGCCAGAGGGAGGGCCGGCAAGTCATAGACATTCAGCCTGATACGCGCCGGTTCTGTGAACTCTCGAGGAGGCACCCACAACGAGCGATTTTTAGTATTGTTTGCGCACAACCGGCGACATCACAGTCGCTGCGGACTGGCTGTTTCGCGCGACTCATGCCGAGGTGGGGGCAATGAATGTCTTGTGGAGGCCATCGGAACCCGCAGGTCGGGCAACTGCACAGTTCCTTATTCGTCGTCTTCTTCCCACTCTTCCATGAGGCGGGCGAGTTTGCGCTTGATGCTGACTTTGGCGACGGCGTTGAGGCGGTCGATGAAGAGGATGCCGTTGAGGTGGTCGATCTCGTGCTGGAAGGCGCGGGCGAGGAGGCCGTCGGTTTCCACGGTGACGGTTTTGCCGTCGAGGTCGGTGTAGGTGACCTTGATCTGGCTGGAGCGGCGGATGTCGCCACGGAGGCGGGGGAAGCTGAGGCAGCCTTCTTCGCCGATGTCCTTGGCGGTGCCGAGTTCGAGCTGGGGATTCATTAGCACGATGGGCATGTGCTGCGGCATGTCCACCTTCTCGCCGTTGATCTTCATGAAGGTAATGCAGTCGGGATTGTGGGAGACGTCGATGACGGCGAGCTGCACATCCACGGCGATCTGCGGGGCGGCGAGTCCGACGCCGTTGGCTTCGCGCATGGTTTCGAGCATGTCGGCGGCGAGGGTGCGGATGTCGGGCGTGACTTCAGTCACGGGACGGCACTTGGCACGGAGGACGGGTTCAGGGTAGCGGACGATTTTACGGACCATATCCCTCTTTAATATCACCGGGTTTAGACGGGCTCAAGCCGGGAGTGGTTTTGTCCTTGCCAAGATGTGGCGCTCTCCCTAGCCTCGCGGCCTTCCACCTATGACCGACTCCTCTGCGCAATCGTCCATCAAGTTCAAACTGTTCCTCATGATGATCTTGGAGATCGCCATCTGGGGGGCGTGGCAGATCAAGATCTTCTCTTATATGACAATGCTGGGGTTTAACCCTGATCAGCAGTGGCTGGTGGGGAGTGCGTTTGGCATCGCGTCGATTGTGGGGATCTTCTTCAGCAACCAGTTTGCGGACCGTAACTTTGCTGCCGAGCGCTTTTTGGCCTTCAGCCATTTGGTGGGTGGGCTGGCATTGATCGCGACGGCGTTTCAAACTTCCTTCTGGCCGTTCTTCGCCTGCTTCATTGTCTATTGCCTGCTGTATGTGCCGACGATTTCGGTGACGAACTCGCTGGCCTTTGCCAATCTGAAGGACCCGGCGAAGGATTTTGGCTTTGTGCGCATGGGTGGAACGATTGGCTGGATCGTGGTGAGCTGGCCGTTCATTTTTCTGCTCAGTGAGAAGGCGGGCGCGTCGGAGACGCGGTGGGTGTTTATTGTGGCCGGCATCATCTCCCTCGTGATGGCTTTGTTCAGCCTGACACTGCCGCACACGCCACCGCGCAAGGATGCGGAGGGCATGGACAAGAAGGCATGGCTGAAGGCGTTGAAGCTGCTGGGCAATCCGTTTGTGCTGGTGCTGTTCATTGTCACGTTCATCGACTCGACGATCCACAACGGCTACTTCGTGGTGATCGACGGCTTCCTGCAAAAGGTGGGTATTTCGGCGAACATGAGCATGGTGGTCAGCAGCATTGGTCAGGTGGCGGAGATCGTGACGATGCTGATCCTGGGGACGGTGCTCAAAAAGCTTGGCTGGAAGACCACCCTCATTATCGGGATCTGCGGGCATGCCGTGAGATTTTTAATCTTTGCCTTCTTCGGCACGCCGGAAAACCAGTGGCTGATCGTGGCGGTGCAGGTGCTGCACGGCATCTGCTATGCGTTCTTCTTTGTGACGGTGTACATCTTTGTGGACGCGGTGTTTCCGAAGGACATCCGCTCCAGTGCGCAGGGCTTGTTCAATCTGCTGATCCTTGGTCTCGGCATGGTGGTGGCGAGCAAGATTTTCCCGCTGCTTGTGGTCCACTATACCACGGACGGCGTGGTGGACTACCACAAGCTTTTCCTGGTGCCGACTGGCATGGCGCTGGCGGGCATTGTGCTGATGGTGCTGTTCTTCCGTCCGCCGAACTACGGGCCTGAGGGCGAGGTGAAACATTGATCCAAACTTAACGGCTATGAAACACATCCTGCTTCTTTGCCTCGCTTTGACCACCGTGCTGCATGCGGCGGATAAGAAACCGAAGGCGATGCGGTTGAAGGGGGATGTCATCCTCGCGGATGATTTCAAGGCTGAGAAGCTGGATGAAAAGTGGGTGTATGCCAAAGGCGAGGAGGCGGCGAAATTTGAGATCGCCGATGGCGCTTTGCTGATGGATCAGGCGGCAGGCAAAGGGGCGGTGATCTGGCGGGCATTTGATGCGCCGGTGCAGGATGTTTCGGTGCAACTGCTGGTGAAGCCGTGGGCCTGCAGTTGGATCGCCTTTGGCTTTTATGCTCCGGGGGATCGCCCTGGCGGGCAGAGGAAACTCAACGTCGCTGTCACCCCGAAGGGTGCCGTCGTGGTGCGTGATGTTAAAAACCAAGAGGTGCTGAAGTCCGCCAACACTCGCATTCCATCCACCGAATGGCAGAGAGTGGCGTTTGAGTCGAAGGGGGACAAGATCACGGTGCAGGTGAATGACCGGGTGGTGCTGGAACTGAAGACCGAGCTGACCGAGGGAGAGAAGGCCGGGGTGCTGCTGAACCTTTATGGAGGGAAGGGGAGTGTGGATGAGGTTGAGGTGAAGAAGGTGAAGTGATGGGGGGCTTGACGGTCCTTGTTCTTTGACTGCGTGGGTAGCTCCCTGCTCTTTAGTCATTTGGGCTTCGACTTTTATTATGCATTCGTCATTTTGGGTTCGACCTTTCTTCCTATGAACCCACCTGGACTCGACCATCTCCTCACGTGCCTGCGTTTTCCTTCTGTTTCCACCGACTCCACACGACGAGCCGATGTTAGGGCCTGCGCTGAATGGCTTTTGAGCAAGGTGCGTGAGATGGGGCTAACGGGGGAGTTGCATGAGACGCCGGGGCATCCGGTGCTGGTGGCGAAGAACAAGCACATTGCCGGAAGGCGGACGGTACTGCTGTATGCGCATTACGACGTGCAGCCAGCCGAACCGCTAGGGGAGTGGAAGTCGCCTGCATTTGAGCCGACGATCCGCGATGGGCGTATTTTCTGCCGGGGTGCGACGGACAATAAAGGTCAGCTGATGGCGCACATGCAGGGGCTGGCGGAGACGCTGGCAAAGCATGCGGATCTGCCGGTGAATCTGACGCTGCTGTTTGAGGGGGAGGAAGAAATTGGCAGCCCGAATCTGAAGCCGTTTCTGGAGCAACACCGCGAGATGTTGAAGTGTGATGTGGTGGCGATTTCGGACACGGGGATGGTGGCTCCGGGCGTGGGCACTTTTACGTATGGGCTGCGTGGGATCGCGTGCATGGAGGCGAAGATTCATGGGCCGGCGATTGATCTGCACAGTGGCATTTTCGGTGGGGCGATTGCCAATCCTGTGACGGGCATCGCGCGGTTGACGGCGACGCTGCATGATGCGGAGGGGCGCGTGATGATTGATGGTTTCTATGACGGAGTGAGGCCGATTGCGGAGTGGGAGCGGAAGGCGTGGGCGGAGCTGGGCGATGGTGATGCTGAGATGCTGGAACTGACCGGATCGCCTGCATTGTTTGGTGAGCCGGGCTACACGGAGCGCGAGCGGCGGTGGGCGCGGCCCACGGCGGAGGTGAACGGCATCGGCGGCGGTTATCAGGGCGAAGGCTCGAAGACGGTGATCGGGCGTGAGGCTTTTGTGAAGCTGTCGTTTCGACTGGTGCCGGATCAGCATCCGGATGTGGTGCTGCAGCGTGCGGCGGAGCATCTGCGGGCGCATTTGCCGAAGGGGCTGCGGCTTGAGATCAAGCAGGGACATACCGGCATGCCTTATCTGATGGACCCGCATTCGGCGCTAGGCACGGCGGCGCAGCGTGCGCTGAAAAAGGTGTTTGGCGACAAGGTGGCGCTCATTCGTGAAGGCGGCAGCATCCCCATCGTGCAGGCGTTCAAAGACGTACTGAATGCCGACACGCTGCTGCTGGGGCTGGCGCTGCCGGACTGCCAGGCGCATGCGCCGAACGAGAACTTTCCCATCGATAACTTCGTGGCGGGCGTGAGCCTGAATCAGGCGCTGCTGGCGGAACTGGCATGATTTTTTTCTGCAAACTGCGCAACCAATCTGGCGACGGTTTGTTTGAGTCGTCGTGCCATCACTAACCAACACACACGCACAATATGAAGCTTAAAAAAACATTCCTCTACGGGTTCAGTTTCCTGAGCCTGACCTGCCTCTCAAGCGCTCAGGACGCACCTAAAGGACCGCCTCCAGAGGGGGCAACACCTCCTGCCCGCCCACAAGGTCGTCCTCCAGGCGGACGTGAAGGCGGCCCGCCACCCAATGGTCAGCAGGGCGGTGGTGGCGATCCTGCCGAACGCATCGCAGCATTCCTGAAAAATGCCGATACCGACAATGACGGCAAAATCAGCAAGGATGAGTTCGTCAACATGGGCAAGAAGGGGAGCGAAGACCGCTTTGGCCATATGGACGCCAACAGCGATGGCTTTGTGGATAAAGAAGAAGTCGCCAAGATGGCTCAGGCATCGAGCCGTGGTGGCCCAGGGCAGGGCGGCCAAGGCATGCGCCGTCCTGATGGCGGTGGTTCCCCTGGTGGAGATGGAGGTGGTTTCCGCCGCCCGCCTGGTGGCGAAGGTGGTAGCCCTGGCGGCTCACCTCCGGGCCAAGGTCAGGGGCAGGGCCAAGGCATGCGCCGTGAGGGTGAAGGTGGCCGTGGACGCGGCATGTTTGGCGATCCCAAGGAAAACTTCAAACGTATGGATGCCGATGGTAATGGCAGCATCTCAGAAGAAGAATACATCAAGGCGATGGAAAAAATGCGTGAGATGATGCGTGGTGGTCAGGGTGGACCTGGCATGAAGCGTCCTGGCGAAGGTGGTGGCCCTCCTGGGGAAGGTCAAGGCGGCTTCCGCCGTCCTCCTGTCGAAGGCGATGCTCCCAAGGTACCTGAGGCTCCTGCGCCTGCTCCGGAGAAGCCGAAGGATCCAGCATAGTCTCGGTATTTGATTTTAAGCACAACGCGGGATGGTCGAAAGACCATCCCGTTTTTTTGTGGCGGCCGCTATTGGAGGCGGATGCTGCAGAAGGGCGGGGCGCTGGGATGGATGGCAGGTATACCCATCTTACATTCAGAGTCCCATCACCTGCTTCAGGTATTGGATGCTCTGGCGTGCGATGGTAGGGGCATCGGGGGTGTAGTCGAAGACTTCGACGGAGAGGTAGCCGTTGTAGTTGGTTTCGCGCAGCGCGGCGATGATGGGCTCGTACTTAATTTCGCCCTGGCCGGGGCCGCGGAGATTAGCGTCGTTGGTGTGGAAGTGGACGGTCCAGTCTTTGCTGTCGCGGATGATGTCGGGGATGGACTTGGATTCATCGCTCATGGCTTTCACATCGAGGTGCAGCTTGCAGGAGGGGTGATCGACCAGCTTGCAGAGGCGGATGGTCTCTTCGGCGGTGTTGAGGAAGTTGGTTTCCTTGCGGCCGAGGGGCTCCATGGCGATGACCACGCCGTATTTGCCGCATTCTTCGGCCACTTCGCGCACGCAGTCGGCGGCGCGGTTGAATGCGTCTTCGTAGTTCCATTCAGGCTGCAGGCTGCGGGCTTTTGGGCTGCCCCAGACCATGATGCGGCCGCCGGTGGCACCGCAAAACTGGGCGAGGTGGCGGCCAAACTTCACGGTTTCCTTGCGCTGGAGGGCGTCGGGCGTGGTGATGTGAAACCAGGTGGGCTTGGTCAGCAGCCAGTGGAGGCCGAGGATTTCCAGGCCGAAGGACTTGGCTTTGGCGCAGAGGGTGAGGGCCTCCTCGACGGTGAGTTCGCGCGGATCTTCCTTTAGGGTGAAGGGAGCCAGTTCGATGGCGTGATACCCCGCTGCTGCGGCGTCTTCACACATTTTTTCAAAGGTCCAGTTCTGGTAGGTCTCGTTGCAAATCGCGAATCGCATAGGCGGGCAGGGTGCGCGGCTGCTCGGGCGCGTCAAGATACCTTGCAATCGGGGGGGCTGGATGTGCTATATTTCCGCATGTCAGCCAGCCGCCTTACTCTCCTTGCGTTCGCATTCGCCGCCTCGGTGCATGCGGAGCTCTCACTTGATGTGCCGGTGATCGAACTGAAGCCGAATCCAGAGGACGAGGAGGTGGAGACGACTTTCAAGTTCCGTAACAAGGGCGATAAAACGGTCAAAATCCTGGGTCTCGAGAGCGCCTGCAGCTGCCTGAGCGCGGAACTCGACAAGGCTGAATACAAGCCCGGAGAAGTGGGCACGGGGCACGCTTCGTTCAAGGTTTCCACTTTTGTCGGAAGGCATGAAAAATTCGTCACGGTCAATACGGATGATCCGAAGCAGCCGGACTGGCAGATCAACTTCATCCTGGATGTGCCCGCCGTGGTAGACATCAAACCGAAGAACCTCCAGTGGTGGATCGGTGATGAGGCGAAGTCCAAGGCCTGCCTGGTGCAGTTCGTGGGCCCTGAGCCGATGAAGATCATCAAGATCACGCCGACTCGTGAAAATGTGACGTTTGACCTGAAGGAAATCAAGGAAGGGCGGGAGTACCTCATCACCGTAACGCCCAAAAATACGGAGGAGGTCACGATGGGGGCGCTCAAGATCGAAACGAACAGCAGCATCGCCAAATACCGCTACCAACTGGCCTTCTTCACGATCACCAAGAAGCCGGAGCCGCAACCTGCCGCCACGGCTGCAACCAAGCCCTGATCTGACTGCTGTATGTTTACCGCACTTCGGCAGGCCACGATTCTCATGCTCCTCGTTGCGACAGCGGCGTGGGCCACGCATGCAAGGCACCCGCGTGCCCCGGCGCTGTATCTGGTGGAGGAGCCGCTGAGGGATGACGAGGTCTCCATGCAAGTGATCCAGCAGCGCTGGAAGGGCAAGGTGCTGTGGATCGATGCCCGCCTCAAGGAGCAGTATGACGAGGAGCACATTCCCGGCGCGGTGCTGCTGAACGAGCAGCATTTTGAGGAGCAGCTCTTCGGCTTGCTCGATACGCTCCAAACGAACACGAAGCCCATTATCCTCTACTGTAATGCGGCGAAGTGTGATGCTAGCCGGAAGATTCTCGAACGCCTGAAGCAAACGCTTTCCATCGAGAATGCGTTTGTGCTCAAGGGGGGATGGAGCGCCTGGCGGCAGGTTGCAAAGAAAGAGCGGGAAGGAAATTGACGGCAGGTGGTATGATTCCGTAGCATGGAGGTCTTATGTCACTCCAAGGAATTCTTATCTGGTCGGCGCTCGGTTTGGTGGCTGGTATCTTAGCGAAGCTCATCATGCCTGGCAGGCAGGGCATAAACCCCATCACCACGGTGCTGCTGGGGATTATTGGCAGCATCATCGGTGGCTATCTGGGGCATAAACTGGGATACACGGATATGACCGGCAGCTTCAGCGTCAAAGGTATCGGGACTGCTGTGGCGGGTGCGGTGATCCTCATGACGGTCTGGCGGCTGCTATTTGGCAAAAAAGGCTGACGCAGTGCTGGTTGCGGTGCGGATGACACACTCGTAGTCTTGAGCATGCAAATTCTCCGCCTTCTTCTGCTGGCCAGCCTGAGCGTGCTTTCTGCCACAGGCTTAACAGCGCCATTGACCGGCCAGATTGCCCGCGTGGGTATTACTGATTCAGACCTTGAGGACGTGCGGCGCTGGCGCGAACTGCGGCAGTGGATGGATGAAGCGATCAAGCAGGGAGCGGCGGGTCTGATCCTGGACATCAACGTCACGCAGAGCAATGCGCAGGCTGCGCTGTCTCTGGCGGAGGAAGTCACCCGCTTGAGGGTCAAAACGCTGGCCTATGTGAATACCTCAGCCATTGGTGGCGGGGCCTTGCTGTCTTTGGCCTGTGATGAGATATGGATGGCTCCCGGCTCCCGCATCGGTGCGGCTTCGCCGAAGGTGCAGGCGGATGAGGCGCTGTCTCCCAAAGCGCAGGACACGCGGCTGGCGGAATCGCTGGCCGTACTTAAAGCCGGCGCGCGCAGTTTGTGCAAACTGAAGGGACATCGTCCGGAGATCGCGGATGCTTTTGTGGATCGTGAAAAAGGGCTGGTGATTGGCACCCTGACGCTGGCGGAGAAAGGTGAACTTCTGCTGCTGGATGCGGATACCGCCGTGCAACCGGTGGAGGGCAAGCCGCTGCTGGCACGTGCGATCACTGCTGATGTGGAGGCGCTGGCGAAAAATGCGGCCCCGGAGGGGAAGCTGGTCGTCCTTAACGGAGTCTGGTATGACGAAAGTCTTAAAAAAGTGGCGGCAGCGACGGCAGTCCTCCCGGTGGAATCCAAATCGGAGAAGAGTGAAGCGCCTGCTTTGACTTCCAGCCAAAGTTATGCGGGCAAAGTGGTGGTCATTCCCGTGGGGCAGGAGGATTTGATCATCCCTGCACGTTTTGAGTTCATGAAGCGTACGCTCGGTCGTTGCAACAACGACGGAGCCGAGGCGGTGATCTTTGAACTCGACACACCCGGGGGGCTGGCGTGGGACACGATCAGCCTGATGATGAAGGATCTGCAAAATCTCAAGGCGCGCAGTTTTGCCTTTGTGAACACGCGGGCCATCTCCGCCGGTGCCATGATCGCGATGGCAACAGACACCATCTACATGGCTCCAGCCAGCGCCATCGGAGCCTCCACGCCGGTATCGGGTGATGGCACGCCGCTGGCTGAGGCCGAGCGGGCGAAGAACAATTCCGCCTTCATGGGCATGGCCCGCACGGTGGTGCGGGAGAAGGGGCACGATGTGCGGATCATCGAAGGGATGATCGACATGGAGCGCGGTCTCAGCATCAACGGTCAGGTGATCATTCCGAAAGGGGAGATCGTCACGCTGGATTCCGCGCAGGCGACGATGCAGATCGATGGCAAGCCGCTGCTGGCCAAGGGAATCGTGAAATCGATCGAGGAGATCAAACAACTTGAATCCCTGAAGGGCGAGGTTGTCACTGCTGAACCCACCGGATTTGAAATGATCGCCATCTGGGTCACGCGCTATGCGGCGATTTTGATCCTGATTGGGCTGGCGGGTGGGTATCTCGAAATGCAGACGCCCGGCTTTGGTCTGCCCGGTTTTGCCTCGGTCGCGGCGTTTGCGCTGTTCTTCTTTGGGCACTACGTGGCGGGAAGTCTGGCCGGGCAGGAGGCGATGGTCGTCTCTGCGGTGTTTGTGGTGGGCATCATTTTGATCGGCGTGGAGCTTCTTGCGGCGCCGGGGACCATCGTGCCGGGGATCTTGGGCTTTCTTTGTGTGATGGTGGCGCTTGTTTATGCCATGTCTGGCTGGGAGGTGCTGCCGCAGGGGGGGGGCAGTGCCGGGAGTTTCAGTCTGGCTGCGTATGCTACGGGCCTGCGCAATTTTGCGCTCGGAGTCACGGGGGCGGCGGTAGTCATCACTCTGCTCTGCCTCTGGCTGCCTGACCTGCGGCCCTTCCGCTCTCTGATTCTGCAGGCGTCAGCAGGTGGCACTATGAATGATGCTCCGACCATGCGAGACGCCATCCGTGCGCAGGTGGGGGACAGCGGCAGCGCCCGCAGCGCGCTACGCCCCTACGGCACCATCGAACTCGGTGGGCGGCTCATCGAGGCGATGGTGGAGGGGGGGTACGTTCAAAGCGGCACCCTTGTGCGCGTGCGGGAGATCCGAGGCGAAAAGATCATCGTGGAAGCGGTTTAATCTCAATTTTTGAGCATGCATTCGCAGGTTTTGGTCGTTAATCTTACCTTACAACCGCATGTCCAAAAATCTCAGTGCCCTCTCTTTCCGCAAAGGTGTCGAAAAAAACGTCTTTGAACGCATGGTCGATGCCGCCGACAAGGCGGGCACGGCTGAAAAAAATGACGTGGTGCACCAGATGGGGCAGGATCACCTGTTTGGGGATGCGATCACTCTCGGGGCGGTGTCGTTCTACGATTTCCTGAAAAAGGAGAATGAGGGCAAGAAGGTGTTCGTTTGCAACGGCAGCGCCTGCTTGTGCGCCGGGACGCAGGACAAGCTGCACCACACGCTGGAGACGCATTTCAAGCCGGAGGAGATCGGCCACATTTGCTGCCTGGGCCGCTGCCATGAGGGCGGGGCGTTGCAGTATCAGGGGAAGAATTACTCCGGACAGACCGACGCCGCTTTGAGCGAACTGGTGAAGACAGGGAAGGGGGATGCTGAAGACCGCTACGCCGTCATTTCGCTTCTCCAGCCCGCGCAGCTTACCGCTGAGTTTCCCGGCATTGATGCCTACTATGCGCCGTTCAAGCAACTGATCACGGAGGGGAATCGTGACGCGCTGGGTGTGGAATTGAAGGAAAGCGGGCTGCGCGGTCGTGGCGGTGCCGGCTTTCCATTGCATTTCAAATGGTCGAGTTGCCGTGCAGCGGCAGGTGCGGTGAAGTACATTGTCTGTAATGCTGACGAGGGCGATCCGGGCGCGTACATCGACAAATACCTCATGGAGAAGCAGCCGCATAGTGTCCTGCTGGGCATGATGGTGGCGGGTTGGTTCGCGGGTGCGGAGAACGGTATTCTTTACATCCGTGCGGAGTATCCGGATTCCGTGACGATCATCAACGAAGCCATCGAAGACCTGCGTGCGGCGGGCCTGCTGGGGCTGGATATTTTGGGCACTGGTTTCAACTTCATGCTGAAGTCCATCAAAGGCGCGGGTGCCTACATTTGCGGGGAGGAGACCGCGCTGCTCGCGAGCCTGGAAGGGCAGCGACCTGAAGTGCGGACGCGGCCACCGTTTCCGACGATTGAGGGATTGTTTCGTAAGCCGACGATCGTGAACAACGTCGAGACACTGGCGAACATTCATGCGATCCTCAAGCTGGGTGGTAAAGGCTACGCCCAAATCGGCACACCGAAGTCCACCGGCCCGAAGCTGCTCTCGCTTGATTCCCACTTCGTGAAACCCGGGATCTATGAGGTCGCCATGGGCACACCGTTGCAGGCAGTGATCGACCTCGCAGGGGGCTTTAAAACGAGAATCAAGGCGCTCCAGATTGGCGGTCCGCTGGGCGGCATCGTGCCAATGAGCCACGTTGGCAAACTCACGATCGATTTCGAGTCGTTCAAGTATGAGGGGTTCATGAAAGGCCATGCGGGTGTCGTCAGCATCCCGGAGTCGATGCCGATGATCGAGTACATCCAGCACCTCTTCCAGTTCACCGCCGACGAAAGCTGCGGCAAATGTTTCCCCTGTCGCCTCGGCAGCACGCGCGGCAAGGAACTGATTGCGAAAGCGCGGAGCGACAGCAGCTATAAGATCGACCGCGAACTCATCACTGATCTGCTCGACACGATGGAGCAGACTTCTTTGTGTGCTCTCGGAGGTGGTGTGCCGCTGCCCATCAAGAATGCGCTGGAGCATTTTGGTGACGAACTTAACTCCTATTTTAAAGCCTAGTTTCCATCCCAAACCACCAACAATATGGTCAAGGATCTCTCCACTCTCACTGCTTTCATTGATGGCGATGCCCTTCAATTCACTGAAGGCGACACGCTCTTAAACTTTATCGACCGTCATCGCGGGCGTGGGCATGTGCCGACGCTTTGTGATGCGCCGCAACTTGAGCCGTATGGCGCTTGCCGCGTGTGCTCCGTTGAGGTGGCGTTGCAGGCGGAGGGGCCGCGGCGTGTGGTGGCTTCGTGCCACACGCCTTTGACGGCGGGCATGCATGTGTTTACGGAATCGCCGAAGGTGCGGAAGCTGCGGAAGAACATTGTTGAGCTGGTGCTGACGGACCATCCTCTGGACTGTCTAACCTGCGAAGTGAGTGGGAACTGCGAGCTGCAGACTGTCGCGGCGAAGGTGGGCATCCGGGGGGTGCGCTATCCGGCGGGGGAGAATCATTTGGATCGTAAGAAGGATCATTCGCACGCCTATATGACGTCCGAGCTTTCGAAGTGCATCAATTGCTCGCGCTGCGTGCGTGCGTGTGATGAAATTCAAGGGCAGCATGTGCTCTCGATGCATGGCCGTGGCTTCAATGCGAAGATCATCAAGGGGCTGGATGAATCGTTTGCGGATTCGGAGTGTGTTTCCTGCGGTGCGTGCGCGCAGGCTTGCCCGACTTCGGCGATCAGCGATGTGTTCTTTTCCAAGTCCATCGAGGCGACGAAGAAGACGCGCACGATCTGTACCTACTGCGGTGTAGGCTGTAATCTGAATGTGGCGACAAAGGGCGATGCAGTGCTGAGTATTCAGGCTCCGGTGGATGCGGAGGTGAACCATGCGCATACCTGCCTGAAGGGGCGCTTTGCTTTCAAGTTTTACAATCACAAGGACCGCCTGCGCACACCGCTGATCAAGCAGCCGGACGGGCAGTTCAAGGAATCGACCTGGGAGGAGGCGTACGATCACATCTTCGCCAATCTGACCCGCATCAAAAACGATCATGGCGGGCAGGCGGTGGCGGGCATTTCCTCTGCACGCTGCACCAATGAGGAAAACTACCTCATGCAGAAGTTTATCCGTGGCGTCATGGGCACGAACAACATTGACTGCTGCGCCCGCGTCTGCCACTCGCCGACGGCTTGGGGCATGCAGAAGAGCTTTGGGACCGGAGCGGCGACGAACTCGTATGAGGACATCGAGCACACGCGCTGTGTGATGGTGATCGGTGCGAACCCGACGGAAGGTCACCCGGTGACGGGTGCACGCCTGAAGCAGCACATCATGAAGGGCACGCCGTTGATCGTGATCGACCCGCGCAAGATCGAGCTGGTGCCGTATGCAAAACATCACCTGCAACTGCGCCCAGGCACCAACATTGCGCTGCTGAACATGTTTGCCCGCTGCATTCTCGATGCCGGTCTGGTGAAGACGGAGTTTGTGAAGAAGCGCTGTGAGAACTGGGAGGAATTTGAGGATGGTCTGCGTGCGCTCGATTTGGATGCACTGCAAAAGATCACAGGTGTGAGCATCGACCTCGTACGCGCTGCCGCCATCGAGTATGCCTCTGCCGAAGCGGCGATGAGTTTCCATGGGCTCGGTGTCACCGAGCACGAGCAGGGTGCGAAGACTGTGATGCTTATCTCGAATCTCGCGATGATGACCGGTAACATTGGTCGTCCGGGTGTGGGGGTGAATCCGCTGCGTGGCCAGAACAACGTGCAGGGTGCTGCTGACATGGGCTGCCAGCCGCATCAGGGTGCGGGTTACTACGAGATGGACGATATCGAGGTGCAGAAGCGCTACGCGGATTTCTATGGTGTGCCGACGCCGACGGAGCCCGGATGGAAAATTCCGCAGATGTTTGACGCTGCTGTCGAAGGCAAGCTGAAGGCGCTCTGGCTGATGGGCGAGGATGTGGTGCAGACCGATCCGGATGCGCACCATGTGAGGCATGCGATGGAGAGCCTGGAGTTCCTGGTGGTGCAGGAGATTTTCATGACGGAGACGGCGAAGTATGCGGATGTGATTCTGCCTGCTTCTTCCTTCCTAGAAAAGAGCGGCACCTTCACCAATGCGGAACGCCGAATGCAGAAGGTGAACGCGGCGGTAAAGCCACTCGCAGGCACCAAGCCGGATGGTCAGATCATGTGCGAAATTTTGCAGCGCTTCGGCTTCCCGCAACCTGACTACACGCCGGAGGGTGTGCTGGCGGAGATCGCGCAGATCGTACCGTTCTTCAAAGGAGCCACTTGGGAAAACCTGGGCATCAACGGCAAGCAGTGGCCGGTCAAAGAAGGCGGCGTGGACACGCAGATCATGCATCAGGAGCAGTTCACCCGCGGCAAGGGGCACTTCCATTTCTTCCCGTGGGTTGAGTCCAGCGAACTGAAGACAAACGGCGAGCAGTTCCCCTTCATCCTTACAACGGGGCGAATCCTGGAGCACTACAACTGCGGCACGATGACGCGCCGCACGGGCAACAGCGACATCGTCACGCAGGACCTGCTTTCGATCAATCCAGACGACGCGAAGCGCAAGGGCCTCCGCACGGGGGACATCGCGAAGCTTTCGAGTGCGCGTGGCGAGGTGGAACTGGAGGTGCGCGTTACCGATGAAGTGAAGGCGGGCATTCTTTACACCACTTTCCACTTCCCGGATGCCATGGTGAACAATGTCACCGGCCAGGGCTGCGATGGCGATACGATGTGTCCTGAGTACAAGGTCGTGGCGGCAGATGTGGAACTGGTGCGCATGGGCAAGCTGAAGAAGAAGCAGAAGGATGGTTTTGCTCCTGCGATGACCGTATGACCGGAGGAGTGGCCTCTGGTTAGTCAGTGGTGCAAGGCGTCCCACCTAGCATCTCTGGAAGGCTATGCTCCATGCCCGCTCGCATTCTTATCGTCACCGATCTTCATCAGCGTGGTGTGCTCTATGCAGCGCTGGTGAAGCTGGCGAATGAGATCAAGCCGGATGCGATTATTCTTGGTGGGGATTTTCTGCATGGTACGGGGATGCTGCCGTATGGGCAAACGCAACAGCTCACGCCGACTCTGTGTGCCGTTGAACTCCATACGATTGCACGGCCAATGCTGTTGGTGCGGGGCAATCATGAAGACGAGAACTGGTTTGAGTTTCGCGATGCGTGGAAGTCGCTGCATGGGTCTGACCCGATCCGATTGAACGGTGGTTTTGCGCTGATTGGCGATGTCGGCGTGGTTGGTTTTCCTTGTGCGATGGGTCAGGAGGAGGCATTCAGCGAAGGAGAACCGCTCGGCGGTGAACATTACACTTATTGGTTCAGGCACCTGCTTGCCGATCATGGAGATGATGCTCGCAAGTTGTGGATCATGCACGAGCCGCCAACTGGGACGCAAATTTCCAAGGCGGGTTCTTTGGTTGAGGGACATGCGTGGTGGAGGGACGCGATTGAGGAGCATCACCCGGAACTCGTTGTCTGCGGTCACGATCATACGACATCGATTCGGCGCGATGTGTGGCAGGATCAGATTGGTGCGACGAAAGTGGTCAACGTCGGTCAGAACATGGACGGGCCGCTGCATGCCACGCTGGTTGAGATATCAGCATCAGGGCGGCTGCAATGTGAAAAGCTGGTGATGGACTGAACCCCAGAGTGCCGTGGTCAGGAGCCCCCGTCTCCTTGGAAGCGTATCAACCAAACCTTACGCAATACACGGGCGGGAGATCGGCGCTGAGGCGTTCCCAGGAGTCGCCGCCGTTTTCGCTGATCCAGACGGAGCCTGTGGTGCTGCCGAAGGCGAGGGTGCGGCCGTCGCCGGTGACATCAAGGCAGTGGCGATAGACGAGGTGATAGGCGTGTTCCTGTGGCAGGCCTTGGCGCAGCGGTTCAAAGGTCTGGCCGCCATTGCTGGTACGCATGACGCAGAGGGCACCATCACAGGCCACGCGGAGTTCGTCTTTGATCCCGGGCACAAACCATGCGGTCTGCGGATCCTGCGGATGCATGACTACGGCGAAACCGAAGTTGGAGGGATTGGCATTGGTGATCTCGCGCCATTTCTGGCCGCCGTCGGTGGAGTGGAAGATGCCGTTGTGATGCTGCATCCAGATCGTGTCCGGATCAGCCGCGCTCCAGGCGATGCGATGCGGGTCCTGAATGCCGGGATCATAGGCTTGCTCTGGCGGCATAAACTCGGCGCGAATGCCTTCGCCGATGTTGCGCCAGCTTGCACCGTTGTCGGTGGATTCCCACACGCCGCCGCAGGAGACGCCGATGAGCAGACGATGGCGGTTGCGCGGATCGACCAGGATGGTGTGAATGCCCGGCCATTCTGCGCCACCACCCATCCATTTGGCCCGGCCCGGATCATTCCACAGGCTTTCGACAAGCCGCCATGAAGCTCCGCTGTCGAGTGAGTGGAACAAACCGCCGGGCAGCGTACCGCACCATAGTTCGCCTGCTGCGGCACCGGCTTCCAGCGCCCAGACTTTTTTCAGATCCCAGGGAATGGGCTGCTGGGTCGCCATGCCGATTACTTCGGGGGCATCGTCGGGCTTGGGTGGAAACGTGGGGCAGGCCCGTTCCTCCCAGCTCGCGCCTGCATCGCGCGAGGCATGGAATTTGGTGCCGAAGTGGCCGTGTTCGACGGCGGCGTAGAGTGTGCCATCGCGAGCGTCTGGCAGCAGCATGGGTACTTGCACGCCTAGGAACGAGATGCGTGTGACGTGCCATCCAGCAGCGCTGCGCTCTGCTTCGATGAGTCCTTTGCGAGTGCCGAGATACAGTTTTGTGATCATGGGTTCAGCCTCCTGATAGTGCCTGCATGACGAAAATTTCCGACGTCGGTTGTATGACATCTGTCAGCCGACGTCGATCAGAAATTGCGGTGCCATCGACAAATACGATGACGTGCTGCCGCGTCGCGCCCTGATCATCCAGCACATAACTGCGCAACGTCGGATGTTGCGCAAAAACGGCGTCAAGGGCTTCGCGCACTGTGGTGCCGTCCACTGTGCAAACGGGTGCAGTCGTCTGGCTGGCGAGATTGGCGGTGAAGTGGATCGTGGGCATGGGCGGGTCGAGTTTTGTGGGCGACACTTACTCGTGCCGCAGGTTAGTGTTTAGGCAAACAGACTTCGGGCAGGCCTCGCTACTTGCGGAAGCACTCGGATACGCTGCCGAGGCGCAGGCCGAACTTCCGGTATTGTACGCGATTGAGGAGGATGCCGTCGGGTTGCAGGAGCATGATCTGGCGGAAGTTGACGTTGAAGGTGTGGCTGCCGACGGGGACTGCGAGGGTGTAGTTCCACTCAAAGGCATTGCCCCAGGCTTCACCGTGCGCGAGGCCCACGCTGTCGTTGGCTTGGCCTTCGAAGTGGTGGGCATCAATGACCCGGATGTCCCACACGCGGTGCTCATGGCGACCGCTGGCAAAGGTGAAGTCCTGGGTGAGGCGCAATCCATTGCTGCGCGGTGTGCCGTGCATGTGAGTGGAGAATTGATCACGCACTTTGCCGCTCCGATCTTCCACCATGCCCCAGGAGCGGATGTGCCCTGAAAAATAAGCTTTGGGATCCAATCTCGGTCCTTTGCCCGCGAAGTCGCGTGCGCGGGGGCCGCTGCAGGAGGCCATGCAGACTGCGAGAGCGATGAGCGCCAGTGTTTGTGAGACGGAGGTCATGGCTTGAGGTGTTGCTGGAGAAAGGTGAGTGCGCGAGATGCGGCGTCGGCGGCGGCAGCGGGGGATAGGGCGTGGCCTTCGTCGGGATAGATGTGGACGAGGGGCTGCGCGTGAAAGCGCTGGGCGTCCTTCAGGAGTGCCTGTTCATAGTGGATGGGGACGCGTTCGTCATTGCGGCCATGCAAAATCAGCAGTGGCGGATAGCGTTTCGTGTGGCCTTTGAGGCGGTCAAATATGCCGCCGGAGAGTTCTGCTGCGACGCCGATGCGTGAGTCGGTGGTGGCTGCGCCAACGGTGAGAAAGGCCCCGAGTGAGTAGCCGAACATACCGATGGGTCCGGGGCGCACCTGTGGCTGCTGGGAGATGAAATCGATGCCGTCTTTGACGGTAGCCTGCCAGACTTCTGAATTCGCGGCGATGGATTTGTCTCCGGCAAGCAGCGTGCCGGTGCGGTCAAAGTAATGGATCATGTAGGCTGCCATGCCACGCTGGGCGAGCTGGCGGGCGAAGGCGTCCATGTCTCCTTTGCCATTCAGCAGACCGCCGGAGCCGTAGAGTACGATCACTGCTGGGTGCTGCTTCGTGTCAGCCAGCACAAACTTCTCCACCACGATTTTTTTTCCGCCGCTGAGATAGGAGGTTTTGGATTCGTGGATTCCGGAGACGCGTGCGGAATGGGAACAGGAGGTGGCGGTCAGTAGCGCGGAGGCGAGCGCCAAGAGCCGAAGGTGTTTTAGCATGCCAAGGATTCGGGAGACGCTGGGTGAGTGGCTGTGATCATTCCGCATTCGCCGCCAGAACTGATGAGAGATTGCACATCGCCGTGCGATTCCAGAACGAGCTAAAGCTCGGGATTGCTTTTCTTATTCCGGCAAATCCTCGCCCTGAGTTTCTGGCAGGCAGGTGAGGAAGAGAAGACCTAGGAGGAAGAATCCGCCGAGGCAGGTGATGGCGGTGCGCAGGTCGAAGGTGGATTTCATCCAGGCGCTGAGCCAGATGAGAACGGGGGCGGCGAGCAGGCGGCCTGTATTGAAACAAAAACCGGAGCCGGTGGCGCGCAGATGCGTGGGAAATAGCGCAGGAAAAAATACGGCGTAGCCTGCATGGATGCCCTGCGCAAAGAAGCCGAACACGGGAAGCAGAATGAGAAGGAGCGTGTAGCTGCCGAAATACGAGGGAAGCCAGCAGATGATGGGGGTCATGACCAGCGCAGCGAGGTGCATGACGACGAAGGTCTTCTTGCAGCCCCAACGTGCGCTCAAGGGGCCGAAGGCGAGCATGCCTGCGCCTGCTCCTGCGGTTTGAATAAAGCCGAAGGCGATTTTGGATTTGCTGGTCCAGTCGGGATCTCCCGCACGTTTCAAGAAGTCGGCGGCGAGGTCCTGGCCTGCGATCACAACACCCCAGAATGTGGCGAGGCCGACCATGGCCAGCAGTGCGCCGAAGATCGCCCGTGAGCGCCAGTGCGGCGTGCCGAGAAGCTCGCTGAAGCTGCCCATGCGGGTGGCTTTGGTTTGACGTGCTTCTTTCCAGGTTTCGGGTTCTTTGATGCTCAGCCTGACCCAGAGGACTAGAATGGCCGGAATGACGCCGAGAAGATAGGCCGTGCGCCATTGGCTGCCGACCCAGAGACCAGCGGCGGCGGCGAGCCAGAGACCTGCGACGCTGGTGGCGTGGAAGATGCCGCCGGCGCGTTCCCGTGCTTCTTTGGGAAAAACTTCGGCCACGAGTGCTGCGCCCACTGCCCATTCGCCGCCCACACCCATTGCCACGAGGAATCGCAGCGCGCCGACCTGCCAGATCTCGCCGGCAAAGGCGGTGATGCCGGAGAAGACGGAGTAGAAGAGAATGGTCAGTGCCATGACTGGATTGCGGCCCCACTTGTCTGCGAGTGAGCTGAACAGGAGTCCGCCAAAGGTGCCGCCGAGGAGGAAGATGCCGAGGAAGCGCTCTCCCCATATTTTCACGAGGGGATCGTCGGCTTTTACATGCAGGAGTTCCGGCAGCATGTCCGCCCGTGTCAGATTGTAGATCTGTCCTTCAAACGCATCGAAGACCCAGCCGAGTGATGCGACGAGCAGCACCAGCCATTGGTAACGGGTGACAGTGGAGTGCCATTTAGGAGAAGCGGAGGACATGATTGGGAATAAGGAGTCAATCTGAAGGCTGTGGAAATGTCGACGCTGAAGTGAGTGGGATGTGAGAAGGTGTGCTGTTTTGCCGATCCCGTTCTTTTCGAATCACCTGCGGATGTTCGAGGAGCCTTGAAACTGCGCTATGTCAGAGCTGCAGAGCATGATCATCCTGCGCTTCCAGAATGAACTGAAGTTCGGGACTGCTTTTTCTAAACCGGCAGCGTGGTCCCTGGAATGGCCACGGGGTACCAGCCGTCTGCATCGGGTTTGACTGGTGGCTCGGTGGCCCAGGTGATGTTGTCTGGGACGAGAACATCTTGCGAATTCAGCGCTTGCTCCCAAGTGATGACCTGGCCGGTGTAGCTGGCCATGCGACCCATGACGCCCATCATCGTGCTGTGCGCGGCGTAGTCGGCGTCGTTGCGGACCTTGCCGGTGCGGACGTTTTCAAAGAGTGCGTCGTGTTCGAGTTGATAGGGGTCTTCTTTGTTGCGGGTGCGCTTGCCGCCGGGGGGCTGACCGTTGATGAGGAATTTGCCGCCGTTGACGAGGTCGGCTGCACCCTTGGTGCCGTGGAAGTGCTCGCTGACATCGCGCGCGCATTTGCCGCCGATCTGGCAGCATTGGCTGAGGATGCGCATGCCGTTGGCGTATTCAAACTCGACGGTGTGGTGGTCGAAGATGGTACCGTTTTCCCGGGCGCGGCGCACCTGCCGGCCGCCCTGGCCTACGGCCTTGATAGGTGCGACTCCATTCATGACCCAGTTTGCGACGTCGAGGTTGTGGCAGTGCTGTTCGAGGATGTGGTCTCCGCTCATCCAGGTGAAGAAGTACCAGTTGCGGATCTGGTAGTGCAGTTCGCTCTCGCCGGGTTCGCGTACGAATCCGGGGCGGGAGGTGCCGTTCCAGTACACCCGGCCAAAGACGAGGTCGCCGATCTCGCCGGCATGGATGCGGTCGATCATGTCGATGTAGCTCGGCTGATAGCGGCGCTGAAAGCCGACGCAGACATTGAGCTTCTTTTTCTTGGCTTCTTCGGAGGCAGCAAGTACGCGGCGCACGCCTGCGGCATCTACCGCGACCGGCTTCTCCATGAAGACATGCTTGCCGGCTTTGACGGCCTGCTCAAATAGGAAGGGGCGCGGACCTGGAGGCGTGGTGATGAGAACGACGTCTGCGAGGGCAAATGCCTTGGTGTAGTCTTCGAAGTTGGTGAAGACTTGGTCTGGCGGGACATCGACCTGGCCTTCGTGTTTGGATTTGAGAATGTCGAGCGCAGCCTGGGCTTTGCCTTCGAGGGGATCGACAACGGCAACGAGTTTGATGGTGGAGCCGGCGGAGAGTGCCTGATTGCAAGCCCCCGTGCCGCGCCCGCCGCAGCCGATGAGGGCGATCTTGATGTCGTTGTCTTTCGGTGCCGCAAACGCATGCGTGGCGGCGGTCATGGCGGATGCGGCGAGGAAGGTGCGGCGAGTGGTCATGGTGGTGGTTGGGACGCACCTGTGAACCGGGCGGAGCGCCCGAACCTTTCATCGCTTCTTCCGGTGAAATGAAAATGCCTCCAGGCAGAGGCAGAGCTCTGCATGGAGGCATGGAGTAGAGAAACGGGTTAGAGCTTAGCGCAGCAGTCCGGCCCAGGCCTTGCGCTCCGACCATAGAAGGAAGAGAGACAACACGGCAATGGTGATAAGCATGGGGTCCAGAATGCCATCTCCTTTAACAAACTGATGGAAGGCCAGGATGTTCACGATGACAGGGCCGAGGCAAAGCAGACCAAAATTGCGTGTTTTGGGAACAAGGAGAAGGATGCCGCCGAGCATCTCGAAAACCTTCACAAACTTCATGTAGCCTGTAGGACCAAAGGCAGCCATGAAATGGGCTTCCTCCGGGTTTAGTTTTTGTTCAGGTATGTTGCCGAAGAAAAACATACTGGAAGCCATGATGAACAGAAGTCCGAGGACGATGGAGGCGGCGAGGGTGACGTATTTCATGGAGGAGGGAGTGAATGAAGATTTGAGCGATTCTACTGCCAAGGGCGAAGGATGCGAGATTCGAGAAATGAGGTGGAATGTGAGCTTGGCCTTAGCTGAGGAAGGCGGCGAGACGGTCGAAGTTTTCTTCGTTGGAGGGGACGCAGATGGGCTTGAAGCGTTCGCAGATTTCGGCGTTTTCGAAGCGCATGCACCAGGTCATGTGCGTGCCGGTTCCGGCATCGGCGAGGGTGATGGTCATGCGGAAATGGGGGGCGACGTGTTCATAGACGATGCGCTCGGAAGGTGCGATTTCGATGAAGCGGGTGTGATTGGCGTAGTCCTTGCCATCGGGGCCGTGCATGGTGAATTTCCAATCTCCGCCGGGGCGGAAGTCGAACTCATCAAAGGTGCTGGTGAAGCTCTTGGGGCCCCACCAATGAGCAAGCTGCTGGGGATCGCTGAAGGCGTCGAAGATGCGGTCGCGGCTGGCGTCGAAGATGCGGGTACTGATGATCTCGGAGGCGTAGTCTTGAGGCTGGCTCATGGGATGGAATGCGTGGCTATTTGGATGCGGCGGCTTGCTGTAGCGTGGCGATGTCGAGCTTGATCATCTTGAGCATGGCCTGGATGACGCGTGAGCACACGGCGGGGTCACTGGAGGTCATGAGGTCTGTCAGCACGGTGGGGATGATCTGCCAGGATACGCCGAACTTATCCTGTAGCCAGCCACATTGAACGGGCTTGCCGCCATCGGTGGTGAGAGCGTCCCAGTAGCGGTCCACTTCTTCCTGAGTCTCGCAGGCGACCATGAGGGAGATGGCCTCATTGAAGGGGAACTCGGGGCCCCCATTCAGGGCGGTGTAGTTCTGGCCGAAGAGTTCAAACTCCACAGTCATCACCGTGCCGGCAGGGGGCCAGGGTGGTCTGTCTTCGGGCCGCACCTCCGGGTAATAGGCTCTGCGCAGGATCTTGCCGTCTTTGAAGACGGAGAGGTAGAAG
>NZ_JAQSEA010000051.1 GCF_029946185.1 Prosthecobacter sp. | reverse complement strand
TGCCGTACGCTCGCAGACGGGCGGGCTGTCGCCACACCCATCGTACGATGGGCGCAGGCATTCCGGGCGGGGGCGTGCGTTGGGTGTGTTTGGTGTCGAAGACAGGGAAGCGCCTCATCGCACACTCCGCCAAACCGCCCGACTCTTGGGGGCGTTCGCAGGCCATGGTGTTTGCCGTACGCTGATGGACGGGCGGGCTGTCGCCACACCCATCGTACGATGGGCGCAGGCATTCCGGGGGACGTACGTTGGGTGTGTTTGGCGTCGAAGACATGGCAACGTCTCACCGCACACTCCGCCAAACCGCCCGACTCTGGGGGCGTTCGCAGGCCGTGGTGTTTGCCGTACGCTGATGGACGGGCGGGCTGTCGCCACACCCATCCTACGACAGCCTACGCCTGTCGTACTTACTTCTTCACTTCCACGCCGCCTTCTTTGGCGACTTCGTCTTTCTTGCTCTGCACGGCGGTGGAGCTGACTTCGAGGAGCTTGGGGGCTGCGCCGCCTTTGGGGACGAATTTGAGGGCGACGCCGTTGATGCAGAAGCGGCGGTCGGTGGGGGTTTTGTAGCCTTCGCCTTCGAAGACGTGACCGAGGTGGGCGTCGCAGCGTTTGCAGACGGTCTCGATGCGTTTCATGCCGTGGGTGTTGTCCACTTTTTCGAGGACGCCTTTGGCTTTCGAGGAGTCGTAGAAGGAAGGCCAGCCGCAGCCGGAGTGGAATTTTTCGTTGGAGGTGAAGAGTTCCGCGCCGCAGCACACGCAGTAGTAGGTGCCTTCACCCTGCTTCTCGAATTCTTCATAGGCCGCGCCATTGGGGCGTTCGGTGCCGCGCATGCGCGTTACTTGGAACTGTTCGGGGGTGAGGAGTTTTTGCCAGTCATTTTCAGACTTCACGATTTCGGGTTTGGACATGGTTTTGGAGTCGGTTTTAGGTTTGTCTGCGGCTTGGGCGATGCAGAAGGCGGCGGCAAGGGCGGAAAGGAGGGCGAGGCGAAGTTTCATGACGTTGTTGCTGATACGTGAGAGAGACGGCGAAGATTGCTTATTCCCACAAAAGGTACGGCCTCAGTTGTCGTCTTCACGCGCCATCTGGCCGATGTTCCAGAGCAGCAGGCGGAAACCGGCGTCAGGATGGCGGTCTGTGGCAGTGGCATGCCGGCGGAAGGAGGCGAGCAGTTCCTGGCGTTCTGCGGTGGTGTAGGCACCGCCGCGCAGGACACCCTGGTCGGGCATGGTGTTCCACGAGTCCGAGACCCATTCCCAGAGATTGCCGGAGAGATCATGCAAACCACGGCCATCAGCACGGAAAGAACCGACGGGTGCGGGACCGGCAAAGCCGTCGTCATATTTGGGAATGGCGACCCTGCCGGTTTTGTCCGCGCTTTTGTCGAGGAAGTTGCCGGATTTGGCGGGTGGCGGCCAGATGAAGCCCCAAGGGTAGATGCCTTCGATGCGCAGGCTGCGCTCGGCGGGAGTGGTGCCGAGCTCACGCGAGAGATAGGCGGCCATGCTCCATTCATCATCGCTCGGCAGCCGGTATTCCTGATCCGGTTCCAGCAAGCCCTGCGCCCGCTCGCGGTCCGTCAGCCAGCGGCAGAACTGCTCGGCTTCAGAACGGGTGACCATGCTGGCGGGAAGGGCGGGTTCTGCGTCCAGCACACGGCCATCGACGGGTGCTTGATTGGTGGCTTTGGTAAACTCGGCGAAGTCTTTGCGGCGCGTCTCCGTGGTGGCCAGCATGGCCTTGCCAAGCGGCACGAACTTGAGTCCGAGGCTGTTCTGCCACGGCTTGCCAAACACCACCGATCCGGTGGCTTTCAGACGCAGATTGAAGCTGATGCTCTGACCCTGCTTGAGCTTGCCGGTGGCCTGTTCAGGCTTGTAACCGGGCAGAATGATCTCGTAGCTGAAGCTGGCTGCGCGCACCTTGGGCAGGGCGAGGGGGGTGCGGCCCAAGAGGCGTTCGCCGTCGAAGATTTCCGCTCCTGCGGGCGTGCTGGCGATGTTCAGGCTGCCGTACTTCACTTTCACGATCTCGCAACGAATCGCGCTGTGACCGGGCTTGGGTTTGGACGTGCTTTGGGTGGGCGGGAGACTGATGGCGCGCCAGGCGTACTCATGGTTGGGGTCCAGGCGGCCGCTGCGGCTGTCCTCGGCGGTCATCCAGGCGCAGAAGGCGTCGGCATCTTCCGCAGCGATGAATGCCGCAGGCACCACGCTTTTGTCCGGGAGCAAACTCGGGATCACCTCGTAGGCGGCTGCGCGGCTGTCGCCGAGGAATTTGCCAAAGAGGTCGCCGTCCAGCGGCATGTCCGCGATGTAACGATCCTGCTTGTAGGTGAACCACTGCTTGAGCCGGTTCTGCCAGGGTTTGCCCGGCGTGGGTGTCTGTGGACGCGCAGGCAGCACTGGCAGCGGTTTCACCGGCACAGGGACTTCATAGCTCCATTCGCGCTGGTGCTTGGCCACCACCAGGCCACTCGCCACGAGGAAGGATGCCAGGGTGGTGATGATGGCCGCGCGGCTGAAGCGGCGGACGAAACTTTCTGGCCTGATGCCGCCGACTTGCTGCAGGGATTCGGCAAAATCTGAGGCATTGGTAAAGCGCCGGCCAAGGTCGGCATCACAAGCCTGGCAGATCACGCGATTGAGGTCGATCCAGAACGGCCACTCCTCGTCCGAGAGATTGTCCGGGACCTCGGGGAATTCCATGCGGTCTTTGCCGCTGCTCATTTCATAGAGCACCTTGCCAAGGCTGTAGATGTCAGCCTGCGGCGTGCCGGGGCCTTCCGGGGGCACGAAGCCTTCGGTGCCCACAAAGGTGCGCTCTCCAAAGGCGGCGACGAGGCCGATGTCCGCCAGTTTGCACACGCCGCCGACGAAGATGATGTTGGAGGGCTTAATGTCACGGTGGGTGAGTCCGTGGTTGTGCATGTAGTGCAGCGCGTCGGCCATGTACACGCCTGCATCCCGGCAGAAGAAGGGGTCCAGCCTGCCGTGGCGCTTCATGTCCGTGGTCAGCGTGCGCGGCACGTAGGTCTTCACATCGGGGATGTTGGCACCGTCCTCGGCATCGTCCGCCAGCTCCATCACGCAGTAGTAAAAACCGCGCTTCTCATTCCAGCCGACGTGCAGGATGTGCACGAGGCAGGGATGACCACGCGAGATCGGCTCGAACTGCTGGATGCCCTGAAACTCGCGGTGAAAGGTGCGGGTGAGTTCAAAGTCCTCACGCCAGACGATCTTCACCGCACGCAGGGCGCCCGTGACGCTCTGGGCCAGCCAGACTTCGCCATAGGCCCCGGAGCCGATGCGCTTGAGCAGGGTGTAGTCGGGAATGACGATGTCATCGCGGTGGGAGGGCGGGCCGTTCTTGTCGCGGCTCTTGACCTTTTCCCGGGCCGTGGGCACCGCAATGGGCGGGGCGGGCAGGTTGATCTCGAAGGAGTCCGCATCGAGTGCACCTTGATCCATGGCGGGCATGCCGTCGGCTGCATCCTCGCTCTCGGGAGGAGGCGGATGATCGTCGGGCAGGGCGTCTGAATCGCTCATGAAGCTGGCGTGGAAGGATGGGTGGCTGCAGGGCCTGTTCTAGCTGCGCCCGGAAGTCTTCCACTAAAGCATTGTATTCTCAAGCCCCTGCACTTCTTTCTTCACCAGTGCACCGACGCGGTGCTTGGCCAGATAGACCTGTGCGGCATTGATTCCGAGGGCTTCAGAGGTCTTTTTGACCCCCCAGCCCTTCATCACATAGCAGTCAAAAATTTGAAACTGGCGGGGTGAAACCTTGGCTTTGACCCGTTCCAGCGCGGCAGCGGTGATGTTGTCACGCCACTCGCGGTCCCAGATGTTTTCCAGCAGGTTGTCCTTGTCCTGGGAGAGGCGGTCGATGACCTGGCCGCTGGTGTCCTCGGTGTCCGCATTGCCTTGGTCGGCCAGGGAGGGCTGGCGCTTGCGGGCGCGGAAAACGTCGAGAATCCGCCAGCGCGTCATCTGCAGCAGCCAGGCCTTGAAGGAGCCTGCACGTGGGTCGTACTGACCTTTCTGCACCTGGCGGGCGATGGCGATGACGGTCTCCTGGACCACATCAAAGGCTTCTTCACGGGTGAGGCCCGCTTTGGTGCCGACACTGAAGATGAGACGCCAGTAGGTCTGGTAAAACTCGTTCCAAGTTTTCTGGTCTTCCCAATTGTTCAGACGTTCGATCAGGCTTTTGCGGGTTTTTTCCCACAAGCCCTTATCTTTTTTTGCGTCTTCCGGGATCGGAATGTCTGGCTCAGGTGCCGGTTTGCTCATTGCCTGCTGACTCTCAACGGATGAGCCGCTCTGTCAAACCTTTGAACCTCAGCAGACATAGAGAAAATGAGCGAAAGAGACGCCTGTTTAATGGCGGGGTGGCCTAAGATGATGGCAGTACGAGAGATTGGCTTCGCCTTTCTGGCAAAGCTTAGGCTCTCGTGCCTGTCGGTCAGCGTCTTCACCAGCCCCCAGCGCCATAAAACGCCCCTCCCCGTACCACCCGCCGAGTCGGGTCCCGCACGCAATGCACTGCTGAAGTCTCCCCTGCGGACGGCTGAAAGCCGCATAGCTGGCGCACACGCACACCGACAGACAGGAGAGCCGAGGCTTTGCGAGACAGGCGAAGCCAATCTGCCGTACTTCAGGCAGTCCAGCGACTTCGATGGAAGGGGGGCGGGACGTGATGGCATGGCCCAGCGGTTTTGTGATGAAGCGGTGGCCGGGGCTGCGGTGACGCTCCGGCAGTACGACAGGCACTCCTGCCTGTCGGTCAGCGTCCACGCATGCTCCAGCATCCTCAGTCCGCCCCCAAGCCCCGACCGGCAGACTGAGAACTTCGCCGAATGTTTTCTGCCACCCCGCCGCATTCATGGCATCCATGAAGTCATTTCATCGACCTAGGCCGGTTGCGCTGGCATCGTTAGTTGCCATCACGGGGCGGCTGGTTAGTCTGTCCGTCCAGCGCCGTGTTTATGGCGTAGTCCCTGCTTTAAAGTCATGCCCGAAATGGAAAATCCCTTTCAAGAGACTCTGCTCTCCCGCCACCGTGCGGAACCCTGCACCGTGGTCATCTTTGGTGCCACCGGCGATCTCACCCATCGCAAGCTGATTCCCGCCATCTACAACATCGCCGCCGCAGGTGATCTGCCGCCCCAGTTCAAGGTGGTGGGTTTCGCCCGGCGTGACAAGACGGACGAGGGCTTCCGCTCTGAACTGGAGGAAGGAAACCGCAAAAACAGCCGCCAGGGCCACAATGACGAGCTGTGGAAAAGCTTCTCCCAGTGCATCCACTATCACCGCAGCGAGTTTGAAGACCTCGAAGGCTACAAGTCGCTGGCGAAACTGCTCGACCAGTTTGATGCCGAGCGCGGCACGCCGGCGAACCGCCTCTTCTACCTCGCCTCCGCTCCGGAGGCCTTTAAACCCATCCTGGAAATGATTGCCGCCGCCGGGCTGAATGAGGGAACGAAGGGCAAATGGGCGCGTGTGGTGTGTGAGAAGCCGTTCGGCAAAGACCTCGCCACGGCGCAGGGCCTGAACGCGGTGGTCGCCGCCACCTTCGCGGAAAAAGACACCTACCGCATCGACCATTATCTCGGCAAAGAAACCGCGCAGAACATCATGGTGCTGCGCTTTGCGAACTCCATCTTCGAACCGAACTGGAACAGCCGTTACATTGATCACGTGCAGATCACCTGTGCGGAAAATCTCGGCATGGAAGGCGGGCGTGGTGGCTACTACGACACCGCCGGGGCGCTGCGTGACATGGTGCAGAATCATCTTTTGCAGCTCGTCTCTCTCGTCGCCATGGAACCGCCGACTGATCTCAGCGCGGACAGTGTGCGTGATGAAAAAGTGAAGGTGATCCGCGCCCTGCGTCCGCTGGTGGGACCTGAGGCCGTGGGCAAAAACGTGATCCGCGCCCAATACACCGCAGGCAGCGTCGATGGCGTGCCGCGCGTGGGTTACCGGGAGGAGGATCGCGTGAATCCTGAGTCCAACACCGAACCCTATGTGGCGCTGCGTCTGATGATCGACACCTGGCGCTGGCAGGGCGTGCCGTTTTACATCCGGGTGGGCAAGCAACTGCCGAAGAAGGCCACGGAAATCAGCGTGCATTTCAAGAAGCCGCCGCAGGTGCCGTTTGCCACTTCGACGATGCTGAACAACAGCGAGAACACGCTGGTGATTCGCATTCAGCCGGATGAAGGCATCGCGCTGCGCATTCTGTGCAAGCAGCCAGGGCAGGCGATGAGCATTCAGCAGGTGAAGATGGACTTCCGCTACTCATCGAGCTTTGGCAAAGCCAGCCCCGAGGCCTACGAGCGTCTGCTGCTTGATGCCATGGCCGGTGACGCCACGTTGTTTGCCCGTCGTGATGAAGTCGAGAACGCCTGGAAGTTCATCGATGAAATCGAAAACGCCTGGCACAAGTCGGACACGCCGCCGACCATGCACGAATACCCCGCCGGCAGCTGGGGGCCGAAAGAGGCCGATGATCTGCTGCGTGCGGACGGTCGTGAATGGCGGCTGCTTTAATCTGGAGGAACGCCATCATGCCTGCTGCCCCACTGAACGACTCCGACCTCGACCGCCTTGGTCTCGAAAC
>NZ_JAQSEA010000050.1 GCF_029946185.1 Prosthecobacter sp. | reverse complement strand
CCAAAACTGGGGGGGGCACTACTTGTATCACTAGTCACGCTGGTCATAAACACGACTTGGGTATCGCTAAAAGCCAAGTCAGTTGCGCCACCGCTATCGCTCACACTTAACAGATCATGCTATACTAAACCACACACAATCAGCCGCCGAAGCCAGTCGCTGATTACCCGCCGGGTTCGCCCACAACGCGTTTGCCCGGTGTCATTGCCGGGCAAGCACCAACACACGAGGGGTGACTTTCCGTCCGGCGGATCAATTCATGGAGCGGCGGCTGGCTTGAGAGGCATGAGCATCGATAATCACCTTCACATAGGCATGAGGCAGACGTGGGGCGGCAGTGAAGCGCCGTTCGATTTTGAAGTGTCGGATGCTCGCTACCATACCTATGTCATCGGCAAGACGGGTTCAGGAAAGACCACTCTGCTGCGCAATCTTATTCTTCAACTCATCTTGCAAGGCCATGGCGTGGGTCTCATCGATCCACATGGTGATCTAGCGGAGGAGTTGCTTGATCACATCCCACCCAACCGAGCGGAACAGACCGTCTATTTTCACCCCGGCGACCGCGAATTTCCTATCGGGTTAAATTTGCTCGCTCAGACCTCCCCAGAGGAACGCCACCTCGTGGCTTCGGGCATCGTGGGTGCATTCAAGAATCTTTGGCCGGACTCCTGGGGGCCGCGCATGGAATATATCCTGCACAACGCTGTGGCCGCACTGGCACATTGCCCCAACACCTCTCTGCTGGGCGTAAACCGCCTGCTCACCGACCCCATCTACCGCCGCTGGGTGATCGAACAGGTGGACGATCCATTCCTCCGCGATTTCTGGGAGGACGAATACGAAAGTTGGGATGCCCGCTTCCAGCGTGAGGCCATCGCCCCGATCCAGAACAAGGTCGGTCAACTGCTGCTCTCCCCTATCCTGCGCAATATCCTCGGTCAAGTGCGCAGCAAAGTGAGCATCCCCTTTGTCATGGATGAGCAACGTATTTTCATCGCCAACCTCGCCAAAGGTCAAATAGGCCACGATAAAGCCAACCTCATCGGTTCTCTGCTCATCACTCAGTTCCAGCTCGCCGCCATGGCCCGGAACCGCCAGCCCGAGCACGAGCGCCGCGACTTCTACCTCTTTGTGGATGAGTTTCAAAACTTCGCCACCGAGAGCTTTACATCCATCCTCGCCGAGGCACGGAAATACCGGCTCAATCTCACTCTGAGCCATCAATACATCGCCCAGCTCTCCCCCACCGTGCGAGAGGCCGTCTTTGGCAATGTGGGCACACTCATCGCCTTCCGCGTAGGCTTCAACGACGCCGAGCACCTGCACGGCGAATTCGGCCAGGAGTTCCAGCCCCGTCAGTTCGTGGATTTGCCCCGCTACGAAACCCTCATCCGCAATCAGTCCGCCGACGGCGACATGCACTTCCAACGCACCCGTCTCCACCCGCCGATTGTGACAAATCAAGGCCGCCGCGAGAGACTGATCAAGCGCAGCCGCGAGCGCTTTGCGACGATGCGTGAGATCGTGGAGAACAAGCTGAAGCGGTGGCTCAAGGACACGCATTGAGGCGCACCCCTTGCGTGATGCGCTGATAATTTGGTATGCTGATCGTGGATAGCTCAAGCGCCCAGGACTCCGGGTTGTCAGCCTGAAGCCCGCCTCACAACGAGGTCGGTTTCTTCTGACAATCCAAACAAGAAGGAGTCCCCATGAGCACCCTTGAGCAACGCAAAGATCCTTATCAGGCCGTCACGGACTTGATCATTGAACACCTCGAACGCGGCACAGTGCCATGGCATTGTCCATGGCAGCGTGACGTGGGCATCCCGCGCAACTTCCACAGTGGCAAAGCCTACAACGGCATCAATGTGTTGTTGCTCGGCCTGCGGCACATGCCAACCCCCTACTGGCTGACATTTCGTCAGGCTCAGGAAAGAGGTGGACATGTCCGCAAGGGTGAGCGTGGCGCACACGTCATCAAAGTCGGAGAATCGAAATCCTCATCATCTTATGAGAACGAAGGTTCCGACGACCCGGCACGACCCCAGCGCAAACGCCTCTTCCTCCGGGAATACACGGTCTTCAACGCAACGCAGATCGAAGGCATCGAGTTTCCCGCAACACCGGGCATTCCGGTACTCAGCCAGAATGAACGGATCGAAGCGGCCGATCAGGTCGTCGCCGAGATGCAGCTACCTCCCATGATCCAGGAAGGCATGAGCACCGTGGCCTGCTACCGCATGGCAACAGATACGGTTCACATGCCTGCCATCGCGTCGTTCGAGAGTGTCGAGGCTTACTACCTCACACTCTTCCACGAGTTGATTCACTCCAGCGGTCACCCAAAGCGGTTGAATCGCGAAAGCCTCATCAAGCATGACGGCTTCGGAGGGAAGGTCTATTCCCAGGAGGAACTCGTCGCCGAGATGGGCGCTGCATTTCTCGGGATGGAAACACATATCGTTAACGATGACCACGAGCAGTCTGCCGCCTACTTGCAAAGCTGGCTGGATGTCCTGCGTGCGAAGGAACACAAGCGATGGATCATCCTTGCCGCATCCCAGGCCAGCAAAGCAGCCAGCTTCATCCTCAACCGTGTCGCACGTTCAACAGACGGTGCCGGAATGACGATGGAGGCTTGAAACAAGAAGCCTCTCCACACCCTGGAGAGGCTTCATTCGTGATACAATCTATGCATGCCCAAATCACAGCAGCGGCTACCGCGCTTCACGCGTGATTCTGAGGCCGCTGGATCATTTCAAATCACGGCGCGAGACATCGAGATTCTCTGCCATGTCGCCGAGCACCGCTTCATCCGCTCCGAATGGCTCGTGAAGCTCATTAGCGGCAGCCGACAGCAGCTTTTGCGGCGTCTGAACTTGCTGTATCACCACAGCTACCTGGAGCGACCACGAGCGCAGCTCGACTACTATCACGAGGGCGGTTCCAAAAGCCTCGTGTATGGCCTCGCATCACGCGGCGCTGGACGACTTCGTCGCGACCTCGACATGCCCTTTCATCGCATGGACTGGACGACTCGAAACAAAAGTGTGGGCCGTCTCTTCCTGGAGCACACTCTCATGGTCAGTGACTTCATGACCTCTCTCGAACTCGACTGCCGCCAGCGTCCTGATGTTCGTCTGCTTTACGCTCACGAACTGCCTCAACCCAAAGGCCGAGAGAACCGCCGTGAACCTTTTCGCTGGATTGTTGATCTTCCCGGCAAGCGTCGTGTCGGCGTGGTGCCAGACAAGGTCTTCGCGCTTGAAGTGACGCATCCCGATGGTCGCATCGAACGCACCCACTACTTTCTCGAAGCGGATCAAGGCACGATGCCCATCGAACGTCGTGATCTTCGCCAAAGCTGTGTGCTGAGAAAGCTGAAGTCTTATGAAGGTACGTATGCCACTGGCATCCATCGAACCAGACTCGGCGCGGAACGATTTCGAGTGCTGATTATCACGCCGATGAGCATACGAGCGCAGAATATCCGCGAGGCGGTTGCCAACCTGGAGAAAGGGCGAAGGCTGTTTTTTGTGTTCAGCGATGATGATTGGCGAGCTTGTGACGGCGTTCTCAATCTCGTCACACCACATTCGCCAGCAGGAGTCAACTCCCGGTGATCCGAACTGCCTGATACCATGAGCTGCGGAGGTGTTTGCATTCTGCAAACGTCCCACAAACACCAACGCAAAGTTCATTATCATGCCCAAACAATTCATTGATTTTGGAGCGGTCAAAGCGGCCGTTTCTTTTCAGCAGGTGCTCGACCATTACGGCTTCACGGCCCAGATGCGCAGTACTCGCAACGGCGATGGCCTCGAAGGCCCCTGCCCAATTCACGAAGGCACCAGCCAGGACACCTTCAAAGTGACCCTGTCGAAGAACTGCTGGTTCTGTCACAACAGCTCGTGCAAGTGCGGTGGCAATCACCTCGACTTCGTTGCGAAGATGGAGAATTGCAATGCCCACGAAGCGGCGCTCAAGATCGACGAGTGGTTCAACCTTGGCCTTGCTGGCAAAGCGGACTCATCTCCGCAGCGCCGCGATGGTGCGCCGAAATCCTCGGCTCCATCAGCGCAACAGCAACCCATGCCACGACAAGGATTCAATGGCACGTCCTCACCGGCTGCCGAATCGAAAGTGGTGGAGGAGCCACAGGAAGAACCGGGTGAGAACGTCCCACTGTCCTTCAAATTGGAGAATCTGAAGACGGATCACACCTACTTCACCGAACGTGGACTGACACCGGAGACGGTGGCAGAGTTCGGCCTCGGCTTTTGTGCCAAAGGCACGATGTCAGGCCGGATCGTCATCCCGATTCACAACAAGGGTGGCGAACTCGTCGGCTACGGCGGACGCTGGCCGGGCCAACCGCCTGAAGAGCGTCCGAAATACAAGCTGCCGATGGGCTTCAAGAAGAGCGCGGAGGTGTTCAACCTCGACCGTGCTCAGATGGAGGAGAAAGGTTTGCCGTTGATCGTCGTCGAAGGATTCTTCGACGTGATGAAGCTCTGGCAACAGGGCTTTCATCGTGTGGTGTCGATCATGGGCAGTTCCCTGTCTCCCAAACAGGAAGAGCTTCTCCTGGAGGCATCGGCGGAGCGTTCGGGCATTCTGTTGATGTTCGATGAAGATGAGGCCGGGCGCATTGGCCGTGAAAAGGCTCTCGTGCGTCTGGCGCGGCGAATATTTGTGCGAGTGGTGCCACTTCCCCAGGAAGGCGCACAGCCTGATCACCTCACGGAGAACGAGCTTCATGCTCTGCTGGATTGAATTCACCCACCAACGGATCATGGAACGAGCCCCTGCGAAGCCCAAGTTCACCTTGGGTCTGGTCTGTGCCACACCGGAAGCGCTGACCACGCTTGCCACATTGGAGATCACCACCGGGCTGCTGCGCCACCAGCGCGGCGACTGGGGTGATCTCTCCCAAGAAGACATCGAGGAGAACGAGCTGTCTCTTCGAGAAGGATTCCGTCTTCTCTCCGCCTACCGTTCGGCTGGCGGCGAGAAGTTCTGGATCATCACCGAAGCGGATCGCTCCGCAACCACGGTGCTGCTGCCTTCTGAATACTGAATCGGCCAACAGGCCAGCCTCTCGCGACGCGCTTCAACGCAAAAGCGCCGTCTCGCTTCGAGCGCGAGAGTGTCATACCCGAAGCAACCTGCTACGAACAGGCGGACGGCAAAGGAGAGTGAAGTGGATCAACTGGAATTGTTCAAGCCCAATCTGTGGAAGCCATCCGTGCAGCGAAGACGAAACTCCGAGCCGCGAGAGTGGAAGGTCATCAGTCTGCGGGAGTGCCCTTCCCCAGAGTCACTGATGTCGATGGATCGCCCGGCCAAGGCCGTGGAATACTGGCACCAGCACATCGCCACCACGGCAGGATTCAATGCCGATGTGGAATGTGTCGCGGTGCTCGTGCTCAACACACGGCTGCGAATCAAAGGACACTACTTGGTGTCCGTGGGTTCGCTGAATGAAGCCATGGCGCATCCACGCGAAGTCTTTCGCGTGGCGATCATGGCCGCAGCCTATGCCATCGTGCTCATGCACAACCACCCCAGCGGAGATTCCAACCCAAGCGACGCTGACCGCGCCCTCACAAAGCGCGTCCGCGAAGCCGGGCAGCTTCTCCGCATCGAACTATGTGACCACATCATCGTGGGCCACCAGCGCCGCTTTTCGTTCAAGGAAAATGGCATGATCTGAAACCCCACGAAGATAAACAGCCCCGATCAGAGTTCAGTCTGATCGGGGTTTTCTTTGTGGTCGCTTTGTCTGCTACTTCTTTAACACACCATCAATGAAGTGGCGGAAGTCAGAGTCGAAGAAGGCTCTTCGCTCACTCCAGACATGTCTGGGAATCGGACGATGGAAGAAGTTCTGGATGTCCAGCTCCAGTCCTTCGAGGACGCTCACCTCCCCCTCCTGAATGGCCCGATACCAGCAGTGGAGATGAAACATGAGGAGCATGACGAATTGAGTTTCCTCCTGTGTGACTGGCTTGGTGTAAAGATCGGCGTGAGGGTCGCGAATGCGGGCCAGTTTGGGATTGTTCTGGCTCTCCTCCCAGATGTCTCGGTGTTGTTCGGTAAGTCGCACCAGATTCGATAAGCGCCGAGAACGTATGTCCTCGCGGAAACTGGCCGTGGTAAAAGCCAGACCGGCGATGATACCAGCAGCAGAGATCAGATCGAAGACATGACTGCCGATCCATGAAAACAGGCTGGGCATGATGCGCCCATTCTATCACACCAGGGATGGTTGACGCCAGTAGCCTCAGACCCGTGCGGGGATGTCGGCCTTGGCATCCACGAGGATGCGACGAGGCACACGGACGATGCGTTCGTCAGGGCCGCATCCGGCGGTGGCAGGCAGGAGCGATTTTGCGGCATCCGTCATGTCGATTCCAATGATGGCAAAATCGCCATCTTCGAGTTCCCAGATGTCAGGACAGTTCTCCAAAGCCGGGGTGCTTTGGCCGTTGGCGTGCGGATCAGGGCCGATGCGACGAAGGAAGGTCATGGCGTTTTTTGGGGGTGGTTTGTATCCTAGAATACTTGCTCTCATTTTGGAAGCAAGCGGTTTTGCTGGCAAAAAGCGAGCGTGAAGAAGCCACTCCACGGCAAGCGCTCCAAAATCTTCTGCGAACACATACGTTCGCTGAGAGAAAAAGTGGGCATGACGCAACGCGA
>NZ_JAQSEA010000049.1 GCF_029946185.1 Prosthecobacter sp. | reverse complement strand
CTTGACCAGCGGAACCTTGACCTCTTGACCTCTTGACCGCGTAGCGGCCTTGACCGCTCGCCTACCCCTCCCCGCCTACCTCATCCCCTCAAACCGCCTCTTCAAAATCTCCTTCTGCGACACCCCAACAAGCTTCGACTGCGTGTCGTCGATCCACCTCTGCTCCAGCGCATTCTTCGTGGGCCGGTTGACCTGATAGTACACGCCGAATTTTCCGGGAGCCAGGTTTTCGGCCAGCTTGAAGGCCGCCTGGTCATCCGTCACGTCGTGCTGTGTTTCGTCGATGGTGTCGAAGGTGCCGCCTTTGCGGGGCGTGCTGTCGTCAAAGGCACCGGCGTAAAACATCACGCACTCGCTGAGACACTCCACGACGCTGAAGCCGTCATGCAAAATGGCGCGCTCAAACATGGCCTCCATGTGCTTCACCTGCGCGGCGTGCGTGCGGGCGATGAACGTGGCACCGCTGGCGAGTAGCTGGCGCATGGGATTGATCGGGCGGTCGATGCTGCCGGTGGGATCGGTCTTGCTCTTGAAGCCGATGGGGCTCGTGGGGCTGGTCTGCTTCTTGGTCAGGCCATAAACAAAATTGTCCATGATGACGTAGGTGAGCTTGATGTTTTTGCGCGCCGCGTGGTTGAGGTGATTGCCACCGATGGAGAAGCCGTCGCCGTCACCGCCGAACACAAAGACGTGCAGGTCCGGACGACTCAGCGAGATCCCGGTGGCGAGCGGAACGGCACGCCCATGAATGAAGTGGATGCCGTGCGTGTTCATGAAATACGGAAAGCGGCTGGAGCAGCCGATGCCCGCCACGCAGACGATGTTTTCATGCGGATACTGCAGCTTCTCCAGCACGCGGTAAAAGATGTTCAGCACCGCAAAGTCGCCGCAGCCGGGGCACCATGTCGGATGGTCGGCGGTGAGGGCTTTTTTGGTGAGCTTGTCAGCAGCAGGTGCTGCAGGAGTGACGAGGGCGGTGGACATGATGGTTGGAAAAATAGAAGGTTGAATGCTGCGGGTTCGGATCAGGCCTGGGCGCTCATGATTTTTTCCACGCCCGTCACGATCTCGCGGATGCGGAAGGCGAGGCCGTCGGTTTTGCACACGGACTGGATGCGCGGGTCCGCGAGGCTCGCGCGCAGCAGCGTGGCCAGTTGGCCGTAGCCGTAGAGGCCGGAGTCGTTCATCTCCACACAGACGACGTGCTTGAACTTCTTGAACAGTCCATCCAGACCCTCCGGCATCGGGTGCAGATGGCGCAGGTGCAGCGCACCCGCCTTGTGCCCTTCCAGGCGCAGGCGGTCCACGCTCTCCTTGATCGGGCCGTAGGTGCTGCCCCAGCCGAGGACGAGGACATCGCCCGTCTGATCGCCATGGATCTCGGGTAGCGGCAGTTCTTTGGCAAGCTGCACCAGCTTGTTGCGGCGCTTCGCCGTCATGAGCGTGTGCATCTTCGGGCTGCCGCTCGGGTGGCCCATTTCATCATGCTCCAGCCCCGTGGACACAGGGTACTTGCCACCGGCCATCTTGCTGCCGGGAGGCGCGTGGCGGGTGATGGCATCCAGCGGATAAGGCTTGAAACCTTCAGGGCGCATGGAGAGATCAAGTTCGGGCTCCACCCAGTGCTTGTCGAGATCCGGCTCTTCAAAGGCCTCGATGCGGCTGCTCAGAGCCTGATCGCTCAGGATGATGACCGGGCAGGAGTATTTCTTCGCCAGCTTGCCGGCCTCCAGCGCGATGTAGAAGCAGTCTTCCACATCCTTCGGTGCCAGCACGATGCGCGGGCTGTCGCCATGACTGCCGTAGATGGCCTGCATCAGGTCGGACTGCTCCACGCTGGTGGGCAGGCCGGTGGAAGGCCCGCCGCGCTGCACATTCACCACGATCAGCGGGATCTCCGCCATGCTGGCATAACCCAGCGCCTCCATCTTCAAGCTCAGGCCCGGACCCGAACTGCCGGTGATGGCAAGGTGCCCGGCAAAGGCCGCGCCAATGGTCATGGACACAGCGGCAAGTTCATCCTCCGCCTGCACATACAACCCGCCATACTTCGGCAGTTCCACCCGCAGCGATTCCATGATCGACGACCAGGGCGTGATGGGATACGCCGAGCCGTAGCGCACCCCGGCGGCGATCAGACCCAGCGTGAGCATTTGATTGCCATCCGTACTGATGCGGTGGCCGCTGCCGGCCTCTCCGGGGACAAAAGCAAATTTCTCAATGTCGCCCACCTGATAGGCAAAACCTGCGTCAAAGGCCAGCAGCGCATTGCGCAGCACGCTCTCGTCCTTTTTGCCAAACTGACGGCTGACAATGCCCACCAGCTTTTCCTTGTCCAAGTTGAAGACGGCGCAGACCATGCCGAGCACAAACATGTTCTTGCCACGGTCACGCGTGGAACCGCCCACCGCCTCCACGGTCGCAGAGGTGAAGGGCACGCCGATGTGGACGATGCCGCGCTCATGTTTGATATCTTCCGGCCCCATGTCCGCCGTGTCGTAAAAGCAGATCCCACCATCCCGCAGTGCCGCGATGTGGTTCTCGTAGCTGTGCTTGTAAAACACCACCAGCACATCCGCTTCATCCCCCTCATGCAGCACCTCACCCGAACCCAGATGCAGCTGGAAAATGGACGGCCCGCCTGAAATCGTGGACGGAATGGTCATGTAGGTCATCACCTCCTGCGCCATGCGGCCCGCCAGTCGGGCCAGAAAGCCGCCGATGGACTGAATGCCGTCCTGGGAATTACCCGCGAAGCGGATGACTGCATTGCGCAAGGACGTGGGTGAAGACGACAAAGGAGCGGAAGCTGGTGTCATGGTGGGAAACAGGCACGGTCGTGCCCGCAGGTTGGTTGCCTGACTAAACGCCGTTTTAGGAAGACTTTTGCAGCCTTCCATGGCCTTTTTCACTGAGGCGGAGACGGGGGAGGATGGCGAGAGTTATGGAACATGAGGGCTGGCAAATGACGAATCCCCCAAGCTAAAGAGCCTCTGCTCCAGCGCGAAATTCGCTGGGAGGCAGCCCGCAAGAACACCCCTGTTTGCCGTGGACAGGCAGCAGAATCCATGACGATTCCCCGTCCTCAGCACCCCTTAACCGCGCAGCGATCTTAACGCCTCAGCCCTTGACCTCTCACTCCCCCCCTCTCGACCTACCCCAGCTTCAAAGGAGTATTCATCAATCCTAGGCCTTTTAACCGACAACTCCTTGCAACATGATGCTGAGCCGCTTTGATGCTCGTTCCACTCCATGCCTTCACGCTACGACCACCTGACCCATGACGAACTCACCCGCCTGCTGGAGGCGCGGGACCGGCGGGATGCCACGCGCTTCGGGCTGGTGTGGGAGGCCAATGAGATCGAGCGGGACCGGGCCATCAATGCCGACTTCGTGGCCCTGGACTTGGACACGGAACTCAGCACGCCGGAGCCTGCGGGCGGCTGGCGCAACCTCATCATCGAGGGCGACAACTTCGACGCCCTGCGCCACCTGCGCATGACCTGCGCCGGCAAGGTGAAGTGCATCTACATCGACCCGCCCTACAACACCGGAAACCGCGACTTCGTCTATAACGATCGCTTCGTGGACGTGAACGACTCCTGGCGGCACTCGACCTGGTGCGAGTTCATGTATCAGCGCCTCATGCTCGCCAAGGATTTGCTGACGCAGGATGGGGTGATCTTTGTTTCGATTGATGACAATGAGATCTTCGCGCTGGGGATGCTGATGAACAAGGTTTTTGGGCAGCACTCATTCATTGCAAACTGCATCTGGCAGAAGCGGTATTCCCGAGAAAATCGGGGAAGCATCGGCGATGCGCACGAATACATCCTTGTCTATGCGCCACGCCCCGAGGTGTTTCAAGAGAAGTGTGGGCGTATCCCACTCACTGAAACGCAGGCGAAGGTTTATAAGAATCTGAATAACGATCCGAAGGGACGGTGGCGTGCGATTCCAATGACCGCACAGGGGTTTCGACCAAACCAGATGTATGAAGTCGTCACACCCACCGGCGCTGTTCATCGTCCGCCCGAAGGCCGATGCTGGGGGATGACTGAGGCTCCGTTTTTGAAGTTGAAAGAAGAAGGGCGGATTTGGTTTGGCAAGGACGGCAGTTCTCAGCCAGGTGTGATTCGGTATCTAAGCGAGGTAGATGGCGTTGTTCCTTGGACGTGGTGGCCGCATGAAGAAGTGGGGCATACCGATGAAGCTCGAAAGGAAATTCGTGAATGGCTTGAAACGCAAACTGCTTTTGATACTCCAAAACCAGTTCGTTTGATGGAGCGCATTCTTCAAATAGCCAACGGCCCAGATGACATCATCCTCGACTTCTTCGCAGGCAGCGGCACGACGGCGCATGCGGTGATGAAGCTCAATGCGGAAGACGGTGGCAAGCGCCGCTTCATCCTCGTCTCCAGCACGGAGGCGACGACGGCGGAGCCGGACAAGAACCTTTGCCGTGATGTGTGTGCGAAGCGGGTACGCCGCGTGATCGAAGGCTATGGCGATAACGCGGCCCTCGGTGGCGATTTCGCCTACCTGCGCTGCCGCCGCATCGCGCCGGGGCGGCTGTTGGACATCGAGCATGCGCAGGTGTGGACGGCTTTGCAGATGATCCATCTGGAGACGCTGAAACCTTATGATGGGAGTGCCCGCGCCCCCTTCCAGAGCGCCGGGGATGAGATGGCGCGTCTGATCTATGTGCCGCGCTTTACCAAGGAGCTGGTGCCCGCGCTGCGGGCGGCGGTGGCGGACTGCGCGGCGGTGGCACTCTACTCCTGGCAGCCAGAAACCCTGCGCCAGCACATCCGCTCCGGAAATGTGCAGCATGAGGCCATCCCGGAAAGTCTGGCACGGAAATTTGGCCTGAACGCATAACCTCCATGAGCATCAAGACCCTTCGACGATTTCAAGCGCTGGCGGTGGACAGCGGCGTGGAGCTGTTCTGCGCGGCGCGTGAGCTGCTGGACGCCTCCGGCGGTGATGCACGGGGCCGTGCGGACGCGATCAACCACAACGGCTACCTGCTCATCGAAGCGCCCACGGGCGCGGGCAAGACGCTGATGGCGGGGACGATGGTGGAAAAATTCAGCCGCGAGGAGCGGGTGGTATGGTTCTGGTTTGCGCCGTTCAAAGGTGTGGTGGGCCAGACAGCGGCCTTTCTGCGGGAGCAGTTCCACGGCCTGCGCCTGCGGGACATGGCGGATGACCGGGCCACGGACATGAGCCGCCAGGGGGATGTGTTTGTGACCACCTGGCAGACCGTGGCCACCCGCGTGAAGGACAAGCGCAACGTGCGCAAAGAAGGCGAGACGAACCCGAGCATCGACACGCTGGTGCAGCAACTGCGCACGCAGGGCTTCCGCATCGGCGTGGTGGTGGATGAGGCGCATCACGGCTTTGGCGAGAAGACGCAGGCTGCGAAGTTTTTCCAAGAAGTGCTGCAGCCGGAATACACCGTGCTGATCACGGCGACGCCGGATGACACGGACGTGACGGCTTTTGAAAAGGCCATGGGCATCGCCGAGCTGCACCGCATCCGCGTGAGCCGTGAGGACGCGATGGAGGCGGGCCTGATCAAGAAGGGCGTGAAATGCGCGGCCTACTTTGTGGAGCCGGAGAAGCGGGCGCTGGTGGACCTGGAAGGCACCGCGCTGCGGGATGGTGTGGCAGCACACCTCCAACTCAAACAAACACTGGCTGACATGAAAGTGCCGCTGGTGCCGCTGCTGCTGGTGCAGGCCACCGACAACGAGAACGTGGCGAAGATGAAGGCGCGCCTCATCCGCATGCGCTTCACGGAAGATCAAATCGCCGTGCATACGGCGGATGAGCCGGACGCAGATCTGCTCGCGCTGGCCAACAATGAGCAGCGTGAGGTGCTGATTTTCAAGATGGCGGTGGCGCTGGGCTTTGATGCGCCGCGTGCCTTTACCCTCGTGTCCATGCGGGCGAGCCGTGACCCGGAATTCGGCGTGCAGCTCGTGGGCCGCATCCTGCGGGTGCATCGCCTGCTGCAAGGCCGTGCGCAGGCAAATACATTGCCGGAGGCACTGAGCTACGGCTATGTCTTCCTCGCCTCTGCGGAGACGCAGACCGGACTGGACATCGCAGGGCAGAAGATCAACGCCATCCAGACCACGTATGCGAAGGCCAGCACGGCCACGGTGGCGATGCGTTTTGGCGAAGGCATCAGCGGCGTGAGCAAGGTGGATGAGAGCGGGCAGACCGAGTTCTTTGGGCTGGAGACGCAGACGACCGGGGGAGCTGGCAAGGTTCAGGAAGATCCGCCGCCAGCCACACCGGAGTTTGTGCCGCCGACGCGGTTTGATTTCGGCAAGTTCTTTGGCAGCAGCGAAGAACCCGACGCTGGCGATGCGCCGGACAAAGGCCCCCGGCAGGTGGCCGGGCTGGTGAAGCTGCACCGCTACGCGCTGCGTGCGGATGTGCCGCGCCAGTTCAAAACTCAGGAACCCGCCGACAATGAAGTGACGGAGGAGGACTGCGCGCAGCGCTTCATCGTCTCCACACGTGATCTGCTGGAGGCGATGAAAAACAAAGTTCTAGTTGAACAACGCACGCTGGATGTCTTTGCACAGACGATACAGCAGGTGTTCAACTTTGAGGCGGAGCTGTCCGAAGATGAAGCCGCCAAACGGGCGAACAAAGTGCTGTGCAAGGACGGCACGATGGACGCCCGCGAGCTGCGCCTGGCGCTGCTGAGGAAGCTGGAAGCCGTGATGCGGGAGCAGGACATGGAAGAGGAGGCGAATGATCCGGACAAGGTGCGGCACTTCCTGAATGTGATCCTGGCCACACACCCCGAACTGCTGACGGATGCGATGAAGCAGGCTG
>NZ_JAQSEA010000048.1 GCF_029946185.1 Prosthecobacter sp. | reverse complement strand
GAGCGGCGATGATCAGGGCGCATTTCCCCACGCTCAATCGGCGCACCGGCAGCGCCATGAAGATCGACATACCGGTAAACAGCAGTGAAAGAGTCATCGCTGGCCAAGCTCCTGCGCTGCGCATCGCGGCCAGCGCACCCAGGGCTGTGGCGATCAACGCAAGAAAAATCGAGATCGAGGCAACCCTGATTTCATTGCCTGTCGCGCGGGTCTCTGATGACGCTGGGGAAACGTCTCTGCGCACCGCACGCAGCACAGCGCGGACGATGAATATGTTGGCCGCGACGATCGCGATGATGAACAGGAGGGCCGTCAACCCTGTATTTTGCGAGAGCCAAAAAGCAACTTTGGGATGCAGCGGAGGGTCAATGTTGTGATGACCTATGACGGACGGATTCAAATAGAAATCCACAAACATCCTGGCCAGCGTCGTGCTGCCCAAGAGAAGCACCCCGCTCAGAAAGCCGAGCGGATAAAGCAATCCGTCGAACAGCGCCAGTGGCAGGCCAAGGATTCGCCCCGCTGACCGTCGAATTTGCGACACCGCCACCCAGCCGAGGATCGTCGTGCCGAAGGGGCCGGTAACACCGAGAATCAGCGCGGGGATAAGGATGGCGAGTTGCCACCATTCGGGCCCGGAGGCCGGGTCTCCGCGGACCTGAAAGCTGACCATGGCAACCGCGACAAACGAGAGGAAAGTGACCGGCACCCAGCATGCCCCCACGATGGCCGCGCGCGAATAGCGCGGCGGGCCGGTGATGTCATCCGGCTCTGAATGAGACGACGCGACAGATTTGAATCTGATGCGCACCGAGGTGCCCACAGTCAGGATGGCGGCGATCCCGGCCAACGCCACGACGATTAAAAAAGGGGGGGCTCCGTTTGTGACCAACGACGAAGATGCTCCGACTATGAGAGCGAGAGCAAAGACGGCGAGGAACGCGCCCAACACGCCACGCCAGAGGATGACGCGACGCCCCTCGCGCTCTTCGACGAGTCTGAATCGGATGCCGGGCGAAACAGCCGCCGCACTTCCAATCCCTGAAATCCAGCCAGACCAGCGTGCGTGGAGGCGGCCGTACCTGCGGAAAAAAAGCAGCGTCGCGGCAACGACCGCAGCGATGATGCCCGAGAGGAAGGAGGAGGAGCGGAAGTTCCAACTCAGTGCGCGGACTGAGCGCGTGTCGTCCACCAACTGCGAATGCACCACGAGCCACGGTTGGGAGAGGCCGACGGTAAAAGTCCGTTCCGGGCTGTTGCCAAGTCGGGTGAAGTGCGGGCCGGCGAAGTTCAAAAGACACACGAAGAAGACTGCCCCAAGGATCGATCTGAGCCAAAGCGGAAGCGCATGGCTAGCGCGGAACGGATCACATTCTGCCCTCCGAGCGGTGGGTTCTGATTTCCCGTTTTCCGCAGCGGCTGCCTCCACCTGCGTTCGGAACTCCGCTGCGGTGGCGAAACGCAGTTCGGGCGATTTCTCCAGCGCTCGCAGCACGATCTCATCGATGCGGATGTCCACCTGCACTCGCTTGGAAGGGGCTTCGAGCTTGGAGGTGGGGCGTTCGCCGGTGAGCATCTCGTAGAGGACGACACCGAGGCTGTAGATGTCCGCGCGATGATCGGCGGAGCCGCTGGCCTGCTCCGGGGCGGCGTAGTCGGGGGTACCCATGTTCGCCATCTGACTCAATGAGGTGAACTGAGGGCTTTCGCGGTAGAGATCCGTTTCCGAAGTGCCGGGAGCTTTCGTGTTTGCGTCAGCGCTGTTCTCCTCTCGCGGAGCGAGAGGGCTACTGTACATCTTCGCAATGCCGAAGTCGGCGATCTTCACCATACCCGCTTTGTCGATGAGCAGGTTCTCAGGCTTGATGTCGCGGTGAACGATGCCGTGATCGTGCGCGCATTGCAGCGCTTCACAGATGGGCGGCACGATGCTCAGCGCCTCCTTGGGCGTGAGGCGCTTGGCTTGCAGGAGCTGGCGCAGGTTCACGCCGTCGATGAACTCCATCAGCAGGTAGTAGAAACCACCCGCCTGGCCAAAGTCATGCACGGTGACGATGTGAGGGTGGCTGAGCCTGGCGAGCGCCTGCGCCTCGCGCTGAAACCGCTCGGAGAAGCCGGGCTGGCTGGCGAGTTCGGCGGGCAGAATCTTCAGCGCCACGAAACGGTCGAGCTGTGGCTGCCGGGCCTTGTACACGGCTCCCATTCCACCGCTGCCAATAAGCCCGGTGACCTCCAGATGAGGGAAGGCAGCACGCACGGATTCCAGACTCGGCGGCGCGTAGGGCGCAAAGCCGCCATCGGCCGTCGGAGCCAGCGCCTTGGCAAAGACACAGCGCGGGCACAGTCCATGGGCGGAATCCTCCGGGATGAGCGCGCCGCACTGCGGGCAGGTGTTCGGAGGGTTTGTGGTCATACCTGTTCCTTGGAGACTTAATCTGGAAGGTTACATCAAATCAACCATGCACGGAACAGAGGTAGCGCAGCTCGTCCTCGACATCCGCCTCATCATCGAGCGTCTGCGCGATCTCCTGCCGCAGGAGTTCGCGAAAGCGCTTGCGCAGGCGATGCACCGCTACCTTCACCGCCCCTTCGGTCATGCTCAGTTTTTTCGCCGTCTCGGCGTGGGACGCCGCATCGTCACCCATCAACCACGGTTGCAACGCCTCAAACTGAACCGACCTGCCGCCCCGGTGCTCGGCTGCAAGCGCGGCCACTGCACGATTCATCACGGCGACGGCCCATTCTCGATCAAACAACTCTGCCATCGGAGTGGCCGTGGCATCGCCGATCATGAGAGGCGGCGAACCTTCCGCGCCGGCATCCAAGGATTCATGCGTCATGCCGCCGCCACGCTTCTCCCTGCGCGCATGATTCTGCAATCCGATGACGAAGTATTTCACCGCGCCGAGCAAATAGCTGCGGAATCTTCCGCGCTCAGGGTCGGGTCCGGCGAATCCACGCTGCAACAAATGCGCAAAAAATGCATGCGCGTGGTCACGAGCCGTGTCCTCATCAAATCCTGTGCGCCGTAGGAAAACGTAAACGGGCTGGTAATACGCCGCACAGAGGTCACTCAGCGCCGCTCTGCCCTCGGGCGACGAGGCATTCGCACGCAGCACCAAGGTCCAACGAGTGGGCATGAAACTGCCGAAGACTTGAGAGGATTGCATGGGGGACTTGTGAGTACCTTGGAGATTTTGAACGCAAAGTTACACCTTCCATTCAAGGGTGTCTTGGGTCACAACGTGTTCTCATCGTCGCAATAGGAAATTTGATCCGAATCAGCTACAGCAGCCCATGCTCCTTGAAGCTGAAATAGGGCTGCGCCCGTGACGCCGATGGCGTGCCGATGATGAGATGGTCCTGGAGATAGAGGCCAGTGGCGTCGGAGGCTTCGCGCAGACGCCGAGTCAGGCGGCGGTCGGCCTCACTCGGAGTGGGATCGCCGGAGGGGTGATTGTGAATAAGGACAAAAGCGTAGGCGTTGTGAATGAGCACCTTCCGCAGTAAATCGCGCGGATGAGCGACGCATTCGTTCAAGGTGCCTTTGAAAGCTTCTTCACTGCGCATGACGGCCAGCTTGGTGTTGAGCAGAATGATGCGGACGGATTCACTGCCGAGGGCTTGCATCTCAGGACCAATGTAGTCGTAGATGCGCTGAGGGCGATCTAGGATGACCTCGGCGTGCGATGGTTCCTGCGTGGATCGGCGACCGAGTTCGAAGGCAGCTGCAAGCAGGGCAGTTTTCGCAGGACCAAGGGCTTTGATCTTTCTCAGAACGGCGGGTTCGAGGCGGGAGAGGTCGCGTAGGGATTTGTGGTCGCGCAGAATGCGCTGGCCGATCTGGAGAGCATTTTCACCTTTCGTGCCGGTATTGATGAAGAGGGCAAGGAGTTCGGCATCTGAGAGTGCCTGCGGACCGAGGCGGAGCAGACGCTCACGCGGGCGATCATTTTCCGGGATGTCGTGGATACGGCTCATGGGAGAAGAGCGGACAGAATAGTCCGATCTGACCGATCAAAGCGCAACCAGGGTGGATGGAAAGGGCGATCTTGATGCTTCGCATCAATGAATCGCACGGCACTGATCCAGCAGGCTGTGCAGATAACCGACGATGTCTTCAAGCGCCTGCTTGTGTGGCGAGGTACCGAGGCAGACCAAGTCGGCACGGGCTTCGGCCAGCATGTTTTGCGCAAATTTGACAGCTCGGTCAACGGCACCTTCGTAGTCTGCGATGCCTGCAAGAATGGTGGTGTCCATGGGTTCACCTTTGAGCAGCATGCGGTTGAGCTTTTGCTTCTGCGCATCCGTGGCACTTTCGAGGAGATACAGGATGGGCAGCGTGAGCTTGCCACGGGCGAGATCGGTGCGGAGCGTTTTACCGACGGTTTTTTCATCGCCGACAATATCGAGACAGTCGTCGTAGATCTGGTAGGCGGTGCCGAGCTTGAGACCGTAGTCGCGCAGGGCCGACTGAACGGAATCGGGCTGATGATTGAGTCGCGCGCCCAGTTCGCAGGCGGCGGCAAAGAGCGCCGCGGTCTTCATCTCGATCATCTTGAGATAATCGGTGACTGAGAGATTGAAATCAAAGCGGCGCTGGGTTTGCAGGATTTCGCCGGTACAGACATCGCGCGAGGCGCGGGCGATGGTGCGGCAAACATGCGTGTCTTCAAATTCTGTGGCAAGTTCAAGCGCGTACGCGAAGAGGCTGTCTCCCAGCAGAACGCTGAGACTGCTGCCCCATTTCGCGACGGCTGTCGGCTGGGCGCGGCGAATGTCCGCACCGTCCATGATGTCATCATGAACCAAGGAGGCGATGTGAACGAGTTCGAGAATGACGGAGAGGCGCGTGTGTCCTTCGTGCGTGCCACCCGTGGCACCACCGGCAAGTACGGCCAAAGCAGGACGGATGCGTTTGCCTGATGTTTTGCAGACATAACTCACGTAACCTTCGACACCGGGATCAAACGCACGCGCTTGTTCGAGGATGGCCGTTTCCACACGTTCCAAGTCTGCCCGTACGAGGTGAAACGGAAAAACAGGATTGCTGGCGTTAATGACTGGGGCTGACATGGAATCTCCTTATTCCATCCACCACGGCAGGGGCTTCGTCAAATGCCACGCAGGTGACTCGCAAAATGTGAACTTTCAAAAGAAATGAAAGCTGTGTTTCATTCCTTTCGCCTAACGGCCAAAAGACCGCTGACAATGGCGTCGGCAAGCTTCTGGCGATGGGCAGGATCCGCGCAGCGCAAGGCCTCGCGCTTGTTGCTGATATACCCGCATTCGACGAGGACGGCAGGCATCTGGGTCTCGCACAGGACCTTGAAGCCAGCGTAAAAAATGCCGCGCGTGCCGCCAGCGACCCTGCTTTTGACCGAACGGCTGAGGGCTGAAGCGAGCCATTTACCGCGCGTACTGCGGTAATACACCTCTCCACCGGAGATGATGGTTTTGCGGCTGCCATTGAAATGGATGCTGACAAAGACTGACGAGGGCACGCGATTGGCGATGCGCGCCCGCTGGGAGAGTTCTACAAAGGTGTCTGTGCGACGCGTCATGACGGTTTTAAGGCCTCTCGCTTTCAATGCCTTTTCGACGCGCCTCGCGACATCAAGGCAGAGCTTTTTTTCCACCAACCCATTCCAGACGGAGCCGCCGTCCTTGCCGCCGTGACCCGCGTCAATCACCACCGTGGAAAAACGCAGTGAGTCCGCTCCCGAGACAAACACCGCACCACCCACGATCAGCGCCAGACACCAAGCCGCGATGCGTGTGGAGAGATGATGCACGTTCGCTAGGGGATTTTAAGCGTTTTGCCAGCGCGGATCATGTCGGAAGACAGCCCGTTGGCAGCCTTGAGCTTCGCCACCGTAGTGCCGTTCTTGCGTGCGATGGCCCCCAGGTTATCTCCGCTCTTGATGGTGTATGAACCGCCTTTGCGGGAGGTTTTACTGCCGGAGCTTTTGCCACGGGATTTGGATGCGGTCTTTTTCTTGGAGGAACTGCGGGAGGAAGAACTGCCATGGGACGTACGCCAGGAGGAGTAGTCCATGCCAGCCCCCTGCCCGCCCTCTGCAGCCCAGTCACTTTTGTAATCACCGTTATCCGCAAAAGGATAATCAGAATGCCCCATCGCATGGCCTGGAGTACTTGGCGACCCATGCAGATTGATAACCGGCAGGACTTTGGGAAGTCCTTTGATGTGTGAAGAACTCTCACACGCACCCAGCAATAGCAGTGGAAGGACCAAACAGGCTCTGAGCAGCAATGGCGGGCAGTGATTCATGCGAGAAGATGGGTCATTTTTGTTCATGAATCAATGTGCTGTATGAAAACGACTGATGCGCTGTTTGACTCGCGGAATGCCATTTTTATCCTTCTCCATAACAATCGTGCGCTCGTGATAATAGCCCGCCCCACTGGCGGGAAGGCTGTAACGCCAGTTGGCAATATCAGCTCCAGGATTATTGCCTTCCATGGGGTTTTTGATCGTATTAAAGACAGTTCTGCCATCCATGCCCGGCCTCACCATGTTGAATTTTCGTTCCGAGAAATCCATGGAGTAACGCGTGCCCGTGGAACCGACATGGAAGACCGCATTGATGGAGTCAGGCACAGAGTAACCATGGTTGAGGGTATAAAACATCACCATTAGCGCCGGGATAATAATGATGATCGCCGGAGTGAAAAAATACCAGTTCTTTTTGATGAATGCAGAATTCATGAAGGCAGCATGCTGGTGGAAGCGATGGCCGCAGGCAAGGTAAAACGCACGGCAAATCAAGGCGTCGTTTGGGTCAGCTTCCGAAGGGGAAAATCTCCGCTTTGGTCCCTCGGTATTTCAGCGCGACCAGCCATTTCCGGTGCCTCCGGGGTTGATGTCCCCTGGCGGCATTTGTTACAAACGCTGGTCTCCGGCGGGAGAGGTCGATGCGGTGGTGTACATCAACTGACCATCTTGTACTCGAAGAAATTTCGCAGCCCCTTGGATGTCTTCATCGCTAAGGCCAGGAACCACAAAGACACGGCCACGCATCGCCCCACGCACCGACATGCCGCCCCGAACAATGGCACGCACGGTATCGATCACGCTCTCATCCTGGACGAAATTCAGCTCAGCAGCCTGCGCCATCATGCAAGTCGAGCACAGTTCCTGAGCATTACGCCGATCGCGCGCGGCATAAACGGCATCGCTCTGACCAAGCATCGGCATCGCCATCCCAACCATCACGCCAATAATAGCAATAAACATCAGGACCTCAAAAAGGCTGAAGGCAGAGGCGCTTCGGCGTTGCTTAGATGTGTAGGTGAGCTTTTTCATGGCTGCTTGTATCAATAATGGTATTTTGTGATAATTATTGCATCAATGCAACCACAACTTGTCACGCTCGCAGAAAATAAGCAGTAAAAGGTCTCATTATTGAGAATTCTAGCGCAAGCTGCCACTCACTTTTAATTAACTCTATTCATCATTGTCTGCCGATCCAAGCCAAAAACTCACGATTACCTTCCGTCCCTTGAATGGAGGATTCTATCATACCCCGCCATTCCAGCTCTGGCTGCGAGCGCACAAACTCTTCAATCCGGGTGCAGGCTTTGGCATGCAGTTCCGGTTCGCGCACGATGCCACCTTTGCCCACCTCCTCACGCGAGAGCTCAAACTGAGGCTTGATCAAAACCAAGGCCTGACCACCCGGCCTCAGCGCCTGCAGCACCGCAGGCAGGACCAAGGTCAAGGAAATGAATGAGAGATCAGCCACCAAGATGTCCACCTCCTGCCCTACGTCTTCGCGGCGCATGTGGCGAAGGTTGAATTGTTCCCGCGAGACCACTCGCGGATCGCTGCGCAGTTTCCATGCGAGTTGATTGGTGCCGACATCAAAGGCGAAGACTTTCACTGCGCCCCGTTGCAGCAGACAATCGGTGAATCCTCCCGTGGACGCTCCAACGTCGAGTGCGGTCATCCCTGTGACATCAATGTCAAAGTGGTTGAGTGCCCCTTCGAGCTTCAGGCCACCCCGGCTGACGAATTTGGGGCGTTCCCGCACAACGATCTGCTGGACCCCGGCCACCAACCAGCCCGGCTGAGTGATGCGTTTGCCCAGTACACTAACCTCACCAGCCATGATAAGCCGTTTGGCCTGTTCACGTGAGGGCACAATGCCAAGCTTCACCAAGGCGAGATCAAGACGTTCGCGGGGCATCTAGGGGATCCTTATCTCCGAATCGGTTGAATCAACTCGTCTCCAGCTTCAATATGAACGCCCGGGAGTGCTGCGGTATTGTCGATATCCACCACGGCTTCTGCTGCGTCAATCGTTTCACCTACGATCACACGGCCCACCAGTCCATTGCCGCGCCGCACATCAAATTTCATCCCACTGGTCAGCTGCTTGTCTCTTCCTGCGCTGATCACGGCAAAGCCTTGGTCATTGTGAACTTCAACAACTTTGGCATAGCTCGGCAGCCCCAAAAGCTGCTTTTGCAGATCTGTTAAGGGCGCGGCGGCAGCTGCGGGGGAGGCATATCGGGTCGGGGTTCCTGGCATCAGATCACTTCCAGCCAATGCCGGCAAGGTGGGAGCAGCCGGCGCTTCCGGCGGTGGCGGCAAGTTTGTCACTGTGGCAGGCTTAGTCGGCATGGCCATTTCATAGGCTGCCTGCTGCCTGCGCACCAGTTCGAGTTCCTTGCGCGCGCCTTTAGCTTCTTCTTGAGCCTCCCAGGCCAGAAAACCTGTGATGGCGAGCAAAATGATCGTTAGAGCGAGGGCATAATGTGAGAGACGCATGCCGCATGCTAGACGCAAGCAGAGTGAGGATCAACCCCCTCTCACTTCACCGCAGCAGTCCCAGCAGTTCACGCATACGCAGCTCAATGTTGAGCAAACTGGCCTGCACGCCGGCCAACCACTCCATATCAGCACCTTGGGGATGTTGCTGCACCAGCTTGTCCGTGGCATTCAATGCCGCCGCAAACAAAGGCAGACTTTGTTCAAGATCGATCACCAAAAACTGCCACTGATCTTTTTTTGCCTCGGCAAACTGACGCAGCACATGGATCAGATGCGCTGCCAGATCCGCTACTGTCGAAAGCAGGCGCAGGACCGCCGGTCGGGTGCGAACTTCTTCATTGAAGACGAGCAGGCTTTGAAAGCGTCGCAACTCTTTCGCCAGAGCCGCAGCTCGTGTGACAGGATCAATACCAGCGCTACCCGGCGCTCTGGCAGGCGTTTTGCGTGAAGGCTCGAAGGGATCAAGCTTGACCGCGCCGAACGGATCACTGCCCGGTTTGGAAGGTTGAAAGGGATCGTCAAAACCAGGACTGTGCAAAGCGTCGGCGGATTTTGCATTGCGACTGCCACCCAGCAGAAAATGCTTTCGACGGGCACGGTTCTGCCGCAGCAGAACGGCCTCTTCATCCTTCGTCAGCTGCCAGCGGGGCGAAGTGACACGCAGTTGCAGATGCCAGGACTGTATAAGGATGCGCTGGTGGTCCTGATTGAACCACTCGAAGAACAGCAAATTTTTCAGCCCGGGCGGCTCCGGCATTGTGATGAGCGTGTCCGATTGTGACCGACGGCGGGGGAGGTTCACCACGCGAGAGGAGGCTGTCATCAGTCCGCTGTAACCATGCTGCATGGACGAGATGGCATCCACGTGGTCTTCATTGGCATTAGGAAGCGGATTGTGAAAGTCCACCCGGCATCCGGCGATATCACGCAGAAAATTACCCACCAATTCGATCCGCACCGGCTGATTCTGACCTGCGAGATGGAGCACGCCCGTGACCAATCCAGGAACTTCATTGGAAAGGTAACCACTGAGGATGGACGATTCGAGGCAAATAATCATTAATTGTCATATAAACTAGAGGCCAGTGGAGGGTGTCGCAAGCAGACATGCCTTCATAAAGTCAAAAAAAATGCCCCTTGCATACCCATGCCAATTTTTGTGGAACTGTGGCAAGATTGCTGCTTGTTCCACAGCACATGTGATGTTACTGCCTCCTTCCCAAAACCTAAACACACATAAGAAAAAACACCATGAAAAACCTCGTTTATCTCAGTCGCGCCTTCGTTGAATTCGGACCCTTCGCTAAATCAGAAATCCTCGATTTCCAAAAGCGTGGAATCCTCACTGCAACCGACTACCTCCGCGATGAAGGCAGCGACAGCTGGGTTCATTATCAAGAGTGGCTGACCGTCGTCCCGATGCCTGCGCCAAAGCTGGTGAAGAAACCCGCCGCCAAGGCCGCCCCTGCGGCTAAAGCCCCGGCAGCCAAGAAGTCCAAGAAAGCTGCCTGATAGTCCGTGAGGGGTTTATCCCTCTCTCATCTGATGCGCGTCCCGCCTCCGTGCTGGACGCGCATCTTTGTTCATGCGAATAGCCCGCGTGAATGAAGCTGATGCAATCACCACCCGGACCCTGCGCAATGAACTGTGGCGCTCGATCCCATCTGGTGTCATCGACACCCTGACCGCATCCTTCGGCATGCTCATCGCCGTCAGGGTGTTTCACATGAGTGATGTGGCAAAGTCCATCTTCCTCAGTGCCACCAGTGGTGGAATGGTCGCCAGTTTGTTCGTCGTGCCGCTCCTGTTGCGTGCCAAAAGCACCATCGCACGTACGGCGGCGAAGGTGCAGCTATTGGGCGGCGCCTGCATGGCGGTTTCAGCGGCGTTCCCACACAGCCCGCATCTCTACATCGGCGGCATGAGTCTGGGCTTGTTCTGCCTGACCATGCAGATCCCTTTGTTGACCCAGATTTACCGCATCAACTACCCGGCCGCCAAACGTGGCAAGCTTTATGCGGTCACCGGAGTCACTAGGGCAGCGGCAGCCGTGTGCTTCGGCTTTGTGGGCGGAAAGCTTCTCGGCTGGAACATCGAGAACTATACCTGGCTCTTGTGGGCCTTCGCCGTCAGCAGCTTCATCTCAGGCTTCTGGACCTATGGCCTGCCGATCACCCCATGGGAAGCGCCTGAAAATTCCAGCACCAGCCTCTGGAGTTCCATGCGCTGGGTGCGGGAGGACCGCGATTTCCGCACGCTGCTCATCTCGTGGATGATCATGGGCCTCGGCAATCTCGCTGCTGCATGCCTGTTCGTCGAATACCTCGCCAATCCGAGCCACGGCATCAACCTGAGCGCGTTCAATGTCGCCTGGATCACCGGAGTGGTTCCCGTACTCGCCCGCGTAGTGTTTTCCTATCCCTGGGGACTGGTCTATGATCACTACCATCTCTTCACCGTGCGTGCGGTGCTCAATGTGTTTTTCGCCGCTGGCATCCTGTGTTTTTACCTGGGTCATAATCTCTTCTGGTGGACGCTGGGCATGGCCCTGTGGGGCATGGCCAATGCGGGTGGCAATGTCACCTGGGCGCTGTGGGTCACCAAACTCGCCTCCAAGCACGCCGTCGCCGAGTACATGAGCGTCCACACCTTCCTCACCGGTGTGCGCGGTCTAGTAGCTCCCTCTCTGGCTTTCGCCATGATCAAGGTCATGTCTTTCGACACCTTTGCCATCGTCTGCGGCATCACCATCCTCTCCGCCAGTTGCTTCATCGGCGTCCGCGCCCGCAGCAATTCTGAATCTTCACACCGCCTCCGTCCCGGCTCCAACCACGAACGCTTATGAATATCCATCTCGTGCAAATCGACTCCGTTTGGGAAGACCGCCCTGCCAATCACGCCAAAGCGCGCCAGTTGATCGCCAGCGCCAGTCCACAGCCCGGATCGCTCATCATCCTGCCGGAAACATTCTCCACCGGTTTCAGCCTGAATCTCGCTGTCACCGCCGAGCCAGAGAATGGTCCCACCGAGCAGTTCCTGCGCGAAATGGCCGCGCAATACCAAAGCTGTGTCATCGGTGGAGTGGTGACATCAACCAGCGATACTCAAGGCATGAATCAAGCCCTCGCCATCGCCCCGGATGGCACGGTCCTGGCCCGCTACACCAAAAATCACCCTTTCAGCCTGGGTGGCGAAGCTCAAGCTCACATCGCCGGGACCGGCACCAGCCTCTTCGAATGGCAGGGCCTGCGCATCGCCCCGCTTATCTGCTACGATTTGCGCTTTCCCGAACTCGCCCGCAGCGCCATTCGCAGCGGAGCTGAAGTGTTGATCTACATCGCCGCTTGGCCAGTGAAACGCATTCAGCACTGGATCACACTGCTCCAAGCACGCGCCATCGAAAACCTCGCCTACGTCATCGGCGTCAACCGCTGCGGCACCGATCCCGACTTCACCTACACCGGTCGCAGCATCGTGGTGGATCCACATGGACTCATCATCGCTGATGCAGCCGAGCAAGAGCGCGTCATCAGTGCCCAGATTGATCCAGCCATCGTCCGCGACTGGCGCAGTCAGTTCCCTGCTCTCAGAGACGCAGGCATTCCGTCCTGATCACCACAGACTCGTCCGCAGCCGACCTGCTTCGAGAATCGCATCAAACCGCCGTGCATCCGTCTCACGGTCACCACTGACGAGCACGTATCCGTACTTGCGCCAGTGCTCCATCTCAGCCGCTGCGTTCTGCATGCGCAGTTCAAACGCCGCAGCATCCTCCGTCGCACGGCCGGAGAGGCGGTTGCGCAGTTCTTCCAGACTGGGGGGGAGCACGAAAATCTCCAGCAGGCAGCGCTTCACCAATTCATCGTCGCATGCGCGCACCTGCATCGCTCCTTGCACGTCGATGTCCATGATGACATCCACCCCGCGTTGGAGATTTTCATATACGTAGCTCTTCAAAGTGCCGTAAAGCCGACCATGAACGCGGGCGTATTCAAACAACTCCCCACGCTCCACCCGCGCCAAAAAGTCTTCCTCGGTCAGGAAAAAATAGTCCTTCCCGTCCACCTCACCCGGCCTCGGTGCCCGCGTGGTGCAGGAGACGGAAAAGACCGCTTCGCCGCGATCACATACTTTCCGAGCCAGGGTCGTCTTGCCGGTTCCCGAAGGCCCCGAAACGATGATCAACTGGCCCAGACGCTGTTTTGAAGATTCCATCCTGCCGAATACCCACGCCAACACTGAGTGCAAGAGACTTGGCAAACCGACTGTACTGTTCCACCCTCAATTTCCATCCAATCCAACCATGCAAACAGCATCCTCACGCCGTCAGTTCGCCAAAGTTGCCGCCGCCTCGGTGGCAGCACCTTTCATTCTCCCCTCACGCGTCTGGAGCGCAGACACCGCCCCCAGCGAGCGCCTCACGCTCGGCTTCATCGGCGTGGGTAAAATGAACAGCGGCCATCTCAACAGCTTCCTGGGCCGCAAGGAAGTACAGGTCGTGGCTGTCTGCGATGTCGATACCAACCGCCGCGAAAACGCTAAAAAGACCGTCGAAGAGCGCTACGGCAAGGACAAGGACACCGGATTCAAAGGCTGCGAAGCGTATGCGGATTTCCGCAAACTGCTGGAGCGCAAGGACATCGACGCCGTCGTCATCGCCACCCCTGACCATTGGCACGCCTTCATCGCCATCGCCGCATTGAACGCCGGCAAGGACGTCTATTGTGAAAAGCCGCTCACGCACAACATCCACGAGGCGATTACTCTCATCGACTCCGTGCGCAGCAACAAGCGCATCCTGCAGACCGGGTCTCAGCAGCGTTCCAGCAAAGAATTCCGCGTGGCCGCCGAACTCGTGCGCAACGGCATCATCGGCAAGATCGACCACGTCGAAACTCAGTTTGGCACCCCTGCCAAGCCCAACGCCAATCCTGAAGAGCCCATGGAGCCCGGCCTCGACTGGGACATGTGGTGCGGTCCAGGCCCGCTCGTGCCTTACAGCAGCGTGCTCAGCCCACGGGGTGTTCACAATCACTTCCCTGCTTGGCGCAATACCCGTGAATTTGGCGGCGGCATGATCACCGACTGGGGTGCCCATCACATCGACATCGCCCAATGGGGCCTTGGTGAAGACGAGCATGGCCCGGTCGAAATCATCGCCCCGGCAAACTACGCGGACGCCAACGACGGCGCCAAGCTCATTTATGCCAGCGGCATTCCTCTCCTGCACAATGGCAAGGGCAGAGGTGTCTCCTTCTATGGTGCGAACGGTGAAGTGCACGTCAACCGTGGCAAGTTCGAACTCGTCCTCGGCGGCAAAACCATTCACAAGTTCTGGGACAAAGAGACCGACAAGGGCACTTCCCTCGACCGTGAAGTCATCCTCACCGAGCGCGAATACCTGACCGACGCCAAGGTGAAGCTCTACAACTCGAAGAACCATCATGAAGACTGGCTCAACTCGATCAAGACCCGGGAGAAGCCCATTTGCGATGTCGCCATCGGTGCCAGCACCGCCATCTCCTGCCACCTCATGAGCCAGGCTTACTACCACGGCGGCTCCATGAAATGGAATCCTGAAAAGCACGAATACATCAGCGGTGGCGACGCCAAGTGGCTCACCCGCGAATACCGCGCAGACTGGAAAGTCTAAGAATCTGCCCGCAGGTGCTTCTATGGCGGCCTCGAAGGAGGCCGCCTTTTTTATTTCACTTCCTCACGCTTCACCACACTCGTACCGTCCCTCACCGTGTCCGGGGGGTGCATCAGTACTTCATCACCCTTCTTGAGGCCTTCCAGCACCTGCGTGAATTTGCCGTCCGTGCGTCCAGCCTTCACCACCACAGCTCGGGCTTTCCCGGCATCAAAAAGAAACGTCTTCCACTCGCTGCCTTCACGAAACAGGGCCCCTGCCGGCACCAGCAGCGTGTCATCGCTGTGCCACACCGCCACACGCACTTCCACGCGGTAACGGTCTCCCAACGCCTTCAATGTGGGCGTCTGCTCCGTAAAATCACTCAGGACCAGCACACGCTGCTCTTCGACGCCCAGCGCGGACACCTTGGTGAAAGCCGCAGGCTCCACACGTCGCACGCGGGCCTTCGCTGGCTCATCGCCCCCCCACTGCTCCACCGTGACCAGCGCCCCCGGTTTGATCGTCACCGCATCACGCGATAGAATCTCCGCCTCAATTTCCAAATCTGTAGGATCACCAATTTCCAAAATCGGAGCCCCCGGCGCCACGATCGTCGCACTCTCCTGCTGCACGCGCAGCACGACTCCACTAACCGGAGCACGCACCTCAATGAATGCACCGCCTGTGCTCGGCTTGTCGATCTGCTGCAACGCAGCCCTGGCCTGTTCCAATTCAAAATCGGCCACCTGGAGGGCGAATTCCGCCGAGCGCACTTCACGCGTTTTCATTTCAGCCTCACGCTCAAACGTATCGCGGTCGGTGGCGCTGATGGTGCCTTTGTCCGTGTTGTTCTTGACGCGGTCCCAGTTCGCCTGCGCATACTTCAGACCCGTGCGTGACATCTCGATGTCTTCGTTGGCCCGGCTGCGAGTGGCAATCGCCCCATCGACACGTGCCTGAGCCTGCGAACGCGCCCGGGCATCCAGCAGTGGCGACAGCGTCGGCTCGATGCGCGTGAGCACCGTTGCACCGGCCTTCACCACATCTCCAGGCTTTAAGACCACGCGCTGCATGCTGCCCGCCACCGGCGCGGCGACGATATGGCGATTGCGGATGCGCGTTTTTCCTTCCTCGGAGACATACACCGTCAACGGCCCTTGATTAACGACTCCGGTCTCAACTTCCACAGCCCTCGGCTGCAAGGCATAAACTATCACCAGCAAAAGTATGACCACCAAGGACCAAAACGCCAGCTTGCGGGACAGACTGCGCCGCGTGATCGGGACTTTTGTTTCCCAAGGCGGAGCGGCGGTATGTGGTGTTTCGGTTGGTGCGTCAGGCATGGCGTGCGTCCACTATGCGCGAAGTTCGTGTGGCGGCAGGTGATTTTTGCTTGTTGCTTTCACCGATCTCTGTTCACAATCTGCTCTTCGCGGCCTGAACTGCGAACAGAGAACCACCCAACCGACAACTTCACTTTTATGCCCCACGTCGAAACCAACGGAATCAAGATGTTTTACCAAGAACGCGGCAGCGGCGAACCGCTCGTCTGCATCATGGGCGTCACCGCTCCTGGCGGCGTGTGGGACGCGCATGCCCAGTCCTGGGAAAAGCACTTCCGCTGCATCCTCGGCGACAATCGTGGCGTGGGCGAAACTGACAAGCCCGCCGGCCCCTACACCACCGCCATGATGGCCGACGACTACGCCGGCCTTATGGACAAGCTCGGCATCAAGCAGGCCCGCGTCGTGGGCTGCTCGCTGGGCTCCGTCATTGCCCAGCAACTCGCCCTGCGTCATCCAGAGAAGGTGAAGAGCATGATCCTCATGTGCACCTGGGCCAGACAGGACCGCTTCGGCCTTTACACCTGGCAGCATCTCATGAAGGCAAAAGCGAACATGCGGCCTGAAGACTTCATGCAGTGGATTCAGATGCTCATTTTCACCAAGCCCTGGTTCGACAACGATGACTGCTGGAACAACATGCAGCAGGGACTCAAAGACGCCGCCACCAATCCTGCGCCACAGCCCCTGCATGCCACCGAAGCGCAAAGCGCCGCCGCCATGACGCACAACACCCTCAACGAACTCAAAAACGTGAAGTGCCCCACGCTCGTCATCGGTGGCAAGGACGACACCTTCACCCCCCAGTGGATGGGCAAGGAAGTCGCCGCCGCCATCCCCGGCGCCGAACTACACCTCTACGACAATGCCGGCCACGCCTTCCACTGGGAACAACTGGGCGATTTCAATCCACGCTCGACCGAGTGGTTGTTGAAGCATTAATCCACGCAAGCTCTCAGGCGCAACACGAAGCAGGCACGCGGTTTTCAGACCGTGTGCCTGCTTTTGTGTACCAGCTTCATCGCGAAAAAGTGTCAGCGCTTCTTCTTATCGGGCTCGTATGGAAAGCGGCAGGACACGACGACTCCGCGCCGGGGCTTGGCTTTGACGGTCAGTCGCGCGCCGATGAGGTTGGCCCGGTAGTCCATCACCCGTACCCCGATCCCACTGGATTTGCCTCCTTTGGTCTTTTTCAAACCGGCACCATCGTCCTCGATTCGCAGTTCGCATTCGGTTTGGCTCACATGCTGCAGGGACAGCTTCACTTCTGAGGGCTTGCCGTGCCGCAGCGCATTGTTGACCGCCTCCTGCGCGATGCGAAAAAGATGAGCCTCAATGTCGTTGTTTTGAATCGAGATGCCGGCATCCACCTCACACAGGCAAGGTGTGCGGAAGTTGGTGCGCACGGTTTCGGCCAGCAGTTGCAGCGCGCCGACGAGACCGCGATACTTCACGCTGGTGGGAGAGAGACCGTGGGACATACGTCGCACTTCGGAGACGGATTGACGCAGCAGTTCATGAATGCGCTGCGCCTGCTGCCGGGGCTCGCCCTGTAAATCTGCCTCCAATGCCTCCAGCAGTGAGACAATGCCGGTCATGGTTTGGCCCACGCCATCGTGCAGGTCATGCCCAACGCGCGCCTGCTCCTGCTCCACCACGCGCAGAACCTCCTGCTGCAGACGGTTCCGTTCGGTCATGTCCGTTCCTGTGACCACGATTCGATCCAGGCTGCCATCGGGTTTGCAGGTGCCAATGCTGCGCAGTTCGACGCTGCGCCATTCCCCATCCTTCGTCTTCAGGCGCGTATCGGCGGACGGATTTTTCTCCCCGCGCAGCAGACGCGCAAAGCGTTCCTTGGAGCGCACCGTCTCCGCAGCATCCATGAGACCAATCTCCCAAGGTGTTTTACCGATCACCTGCTCCTCGTTGTAACCCATGGTGGCGCTGAAAGACGCATTGGCATGCACGAAACGTCCTGCCAGATCCAGCACCACGATGAATGCGGAGGTATGTCCCACCAGTGCCTGATTGTAGACCAGTTCACGACGATAATTGAGTTCCGCCTGTTTGCGCTCCGTAATGTCCGAGATAGTGCCGGTCATGCGCACTGCCTCTCCCCTCTCATTCCAATCGGCTTCGCCCCGAGTGAGAAACCAGCGATACTCGCCGTTCTTGGTGCACAACCGCAACTCCACCTGATAGGGTAAGCGACGTTCGAAATGCGCCTTTCGTTCGGCTTGAACCCTCGGCCAGTCGTCCGGGTGCAGACGGGACATAAACGACTCCTGATCCTTGCCAAGTTGATCGCCCTCTGCAAAACCCAGCATCTGTTTCCAGCGTGGAGAGAGGTAGGTTTGACCCGTCACAATATTCCATTCCCACAAGCCGTCCGTGGTGGCGCGCATGGCACGTTCATAACGCTCCTCACTGACATGCAAAGCCTGCTTGCGTTCTTCACGTTCGATGGTCAGCGCTGCAAGCCGTGCGGCGACGGTGATCGCTTGAATCTCCAGCACATCCGGCGCATGGATTTCACGCCGATAGCATGCAAACGCTCCCAGCACATTTCCGTCACCATTCACCACCGGCTCCGACCAGCAGGCAAGTAGCCTGGCCTTCTCCGCCAGTTTGTGAAATGGCTCCAGACGCGGGTCCGCCAGTGTATCCGGACAAATCACTCGTTTGCCACTGAAGGTGGCCACACCGCACAGGCCAATGCCTGGAGCTATGGGCATCCCATCCAGCGCCTTTTTCACATATTCGGGCAGACTGGGTGCCGCCTGTAAACGCAGCCGTGTGCCAGTTTCATCAGCCAGCATCACACTGCAGCGCATGCCGGGATGCCCCGCCTCCACGCTGCGCACGATGGCCTCCAGCACGGCGGCGCACGGTGCCCCCTCCACGATCAACTTTAGATTATGCGCTTCGCGTTCCTCGGCAGCGTTGCGCCTGGAGATGTCTTCCAGCGTTCCCGTCATACGCATGGCGCGCTGCTGATCATCACGACGGATGACTTTGCCTCGACCCATCACCCATTTCCACGAACCATCCTTGCAGCGCAGGCGAAACTCCCGGGCAAAGCCGTCCGCCCGCTGCATTAGATGATCATTCACCGCCTGTTCGGTTCCCGGCAAATCTTCGGGATGCATCATAGCCTGCCAGCCAAGCGTCGCACCTTCGACTGGCTCATCGGCACCATAACCGAGCATCAGTTTGAACTGGCTGGATCGGAAGACCGTATTACGCGTGATATCCCAGTCCCACACTCCAAATCCTGAGCTCTCCAGAGCAAACTTCCAGCGTTGTTCGCCCTCCTGCAGGCGCTGCTCCGCCAGCACACGCTCCGTGATATCCCGGCCAACGGCCTGCATCTCCAACAACACACCCTGCGCATCAAAGAAACCGCGATTGATGAACTGCATCCACCGCACCTGTCCTCTGCCGTCGCACACCCGGTTCTCGATCACCACCACCGGATTTTTCGGCGTGAGCATCCGTAGTCTGGTCTCAACCAACGGCCTATCCGCCTCCACCACCAAGGGATGCCAGGGCAGCCCGATCAATTCCTCACGCCTTATGCAAAAGAAGCGACAGTACGCCTCGTTCGCATAGGTAAAGGTGCCATCTGGAAGAAAGCGGCAGATCGTCTCTGTCAGATCCTCCACCACCGTGCGATGAGGATCTGATGTCAACAGCGCATGCGATGCAGTAGTTTGAGTTTTGCGTGTCTTCATGCAGGCACAGCTTCACGATAACCCAGCGGGAAGCACAAGCCACCTCATAGATGCAGGATCAAGGAATGTACCCCATCGACTTCATCCACTCCGCCACGCGGTTTGGCCAGTCGTTCACCGGCCCGCCACTTTTGCGCATACCGAAACCGTGGCCGCCTTTGGCGTAGATGTGCAGTTCGCAGGGGATGTTGAGCTTCTTGTATTCAAGATATAGCAGGGCGCTCGCGCTGGCTGGCCACGAATCATCGCCCGCATGTACCAGGCACATCGGGGGGGATTTGGCGGTCACTTCAAAACCCGGCAGCAGATGCGTGATGTCCTCCTTGCTGACCAAGTAGGCCGGGTAAACCGGAATGGCGAAATTCGGCGTCGCGTCCTCGACATCCAACGCAGGATCAGTCGTGTAGGTCCGGGTGTTCGCATGCAGCGCCGTCATCACGGTCAGATGTCCCCCCGCAGAGAAGCCGAGGATGCCGATGCGATCCGGCTTGAGACCCCACTCGGCAGCGTGATGACGAATGATGCCCATGGCACGCTGAGCGTCCTGCAGGGCTTCACGGCCAGGGTCCTTGGGATCACGCTTCGGCACACGGTATTTGAGCAGGATGCCCGTCACCCCATGTTTGACCAGAAAATCACAGACCTGCGAGCCTTCATGCTCATAGGCCAGGATGCCATAGCCGCCGCCGGGGCACACCATCACCGCCGTGCCATTGGGTTTCTCCGGTTTGAAGACCGTGATCATGGGGTCAGTCACGTTCGTGATGCGCTGCACATCATCTGCTGACTTCTTCGGGATCTCCTTCTCGGCCTCGATCTTAACCCCGGGCTGTTCCGGCGCGCCTCCAGGCCAGAGTTTAACAACGATCGGTTCGGCAGCAAAAAGGGACGACGAGACAAACAGAAGAGCGGGAAGGAGCTTCATGGTGCCGCTAATGGAGCGGAAATCACCGCGCAACGCAAGGCAGCATCATCGCATCCCGCATGCCATGGAGGATTTTTTTGTCCGCTGGGCAGACCGTGGCCAGCACCCCGCCCAGCGCCGGATCAGCGTCCTCCTCCGAGGTAGCGAAATAGTAAGGGCACAAGCGCACCCGGCTCTGCATGGCGCGCGTGGCCTGCTTGTCTTCGTCCCAAGCCGGATGCGTGACCACTCTGGCGCGATGAAACTCCTGGAGCACGAAGGGATTCGTGGGAAAACTTGCCAGTGCCTCATCAATCGCCGTGCCCCACTGCTCCTGCGATAAATCGTGGCCGATGAACACCCCACGCGATCCCCAGCCACGCTCGGAAAAGCCGCTGATCTTCAACACAAGCTGCCGCGGCTTGCCACCGAAGGCTTTCATCTCATGCCAGCTCTGAATGTCGAGCTTCGGCCATACCGCGAACGGTGGCAGCGGCACCGGATCGACCACCCAGCCCATCGGGATGCATTGCTGCAAAAGCACCAGGTGTTCAGCACTCAGCGCCGACTGCCAAAAATCTGCCAAAGCGGGAGACCAAAACAGCGCGAGCCAGAGCTTCTCTTCGAGGAAGGCTTTGATCGGCGGAGTAAAGCTCAGTTCACCGCGCTCCGCCATGTGCAGCATCACATCGGCATTCTCAACGTTCGCGAGATCAAACAGTTCGAAGAAGCGGTAAATCGCCGCCCCGTTGAGTTCGTACGGCTGCACCTCCCATGGCCTCAACACACGACGGCCCAGTCGATCCGCCAGCCAGCTCATCTCTGGCAGGTAGTCAGCGGATTCACGCGAGATCAGGATGTCTTCACTCGGAAACGCTGCGGCAAACGCCTCGATCATTCCAGAAGCTCCACCGATCACGTCTTGATTCAGCGCAGCGTACGTCTCATTCAGCCACGCTGTTAAACCAATACCACCGGGCAGTGAATCCAGCTCCGAGATGGTCACCCCGGTTTCCGTCAGCACCAAGTCCGGCCGCAGCACGCGTGGCAGGTCTTCATGCCAGCGCGGATTCCGCCCCAGATCGAGCACGCGCTGTGGCTTGCCCTGATCCAGCAGCTTCGCCACCCAGGGGTGGGATTCATCAAAGTACAGGCGGTTGCATGCGCGCTGAAAGGCGCGGAGTGCGGGCCCAAGATTGCGGATCAATGTGACCGTTGCTCCATCCAATGCGAATGCCTCTGGCGACAAGACCCATTCCTTTTCTGCAAAGAAGCCCTGTGCGGGAAAGGAAGCGCGGATTTGGGAGATTGATTCAGCGGCAGATACTGACATTGGAAACGATTACGAAGGACAAATGCATCTGTCTCACTTCACTTCCGCCACCTTTGCACCAGCGGAAGGCAGGGTGCGTACGCGCTGAGTCGGGCTGAGGCCGTATTTGTCGGGTTGGTACATGGCTTCGATGCGGGCAGGCGGGGCGGTGGTGTCGCCTTCAGCGATGACTCGGGCGAGGTATTGGAGGCTGAACTTGCCTTTGGCGGGTGCGAAGTCGGTGAAGAACAGGGCGCGGTCGGTGCGGATTTCGCGATGGTCGCAGAACCAGGGCTGGGTGCCGTCTGGGAGTTGGTCACCTTCGCGTTCGCTCTGGGTGCCGAATTCGGGATTGATGGCTTCAAAGACGGCAGGGAGGGCGTCGTCGATGGCGAGGTAGCGATCACCGCCGCCGATTTCAATCTTGAGTGTGACGACGACCATGTCGCCGACGCGGAGGTCATCGGTGCCGGAGGTGGAGCCGTCCATGTTCAGCTCTTCGTAGCTGCGCTCGATGGCGTAGCCTTTGTTTTCGCCGGCGAAAGCACGCTGAGGTGGGAAGCTGCTTGCCTCGATGCGACCGTAGATCTCGCGGCCTGCGGGGAGTTCGACGCTGAGCGGCTTCGCACTGAGTGCATCATTGAGCGCAAAGTTCACATGGGCGCTGGAGAACCCCGCAGCCAGATTGAGCGGCACATCCTGCGTGTCCCAATGCCCCGTCGCAACGAGCGGTTCGCCGACTTTCTTCAAACTGCGCTCGTAGGCGGCGAGGGCGGTCAGAGTCCAGGCATTGGTGAAAGTATTGCCCCATTCACCACGACCGTTGCGGGATTGCAGGATCGACACGGCGAGATTTTCCGCGTCCTCAGTCAGACCGAGATGCGTGTAGCAGATCAAACGCAGAGCCTTGTTCGCGCCATTACCAGCCCAGTGGCTCCAGACGACAGGACGCGGAGCGGGTGTCGCCTTGGCTTTCGTTTCCGTTTTGGATTTGGATGCGGTTTTGGACTTGGCTCCCTTGGTTTTGCTGTCGCTCTTCGCAGGGGCTGCATGCTCGATGGGTTTCCAGCCGAGGGTGTCCTTGATCTGCTGCTCAGGGGCGTTGCTCAGACACATGGAGAGTGCGAGGTAGAGTCGGGCGATTTCAGGCAGGTGTTCGCGTCGGCCGAATAGCAGATTCTGATAAGCAGGCTCGGGCTTGCCTGCCTTCGCGAGTGTGTAGAGCGCCAGAGCGGAGTCGGTGATGTTGTAGAGATCTTTTTCCTCTTCCAGACCGCGCAGTTTTTTCGAGAGGAACTCCACGAGCTTGTTGATGGCGTCCGCAGGAACGGAAGCCCCCTGATCGCGCGCGCGCAGCAGCATCATGCCGCCATAGGCGCTGGCCCAGACGCTTGACTCGGTGCCGCCGGGCCAATAGGCGAGGCCGCCTTCATCCGTGGTCATTTGCAGGAGTTTGTCCACGCCGGACTGCACCACTTGCTTGGCTTTGCCACCACCGAGCTGATCGGGGAATAGCGGCTCGTATTTGCCGAGGGCGAGCCAGGGCATCGTGGCAGACGTCGTCTGCTCAGCGCAGCCATAGGGATAGTGCAGCAGGTAATCCAGCGCATCGCGGGCCTCAAAGAGGCGGCTGTTGCTAATGCCCAGTGAAAGCGAGCCTTCGCCTTCGAGCAGTGCGGGGTTCACATCCTTGATGAGGTTCTCGTTGGGTTCATCCGCTTTGAGACGTGTGTACCTCACATACCGCAACTCGGGCACGGGATGATTCACTTCAAAGGTCGATTCCGTGCCATCACTGGCTGCCACCGGCCAGTCCACGCCGCGCGCGGTCCATTTCCATTTAGCAGTGCCGAGTTGCACGAACTGCACCGGGAAGGCGGTGGCTGCGGTTTCACCAGCTTTGATTTGCAGAACAACCTTCTGTTGCTTGGCGCTACCACCCATGTCGGCTTTGAGAGAGGCGGGAACGAAATCGCGCTTTTCCTGGATGAAGTCCGCCGTGGCATCGAGTTCGAGCGTGACCTCCACCGCACCGGCATTGGGCGTGGTGTTGTGAACGACGGCCTTCACGAGAAACTCATCGCCAAGGCGGGCGAAGCGCGGCACGGCGGGCTCGATCATGAGCGGCTTGTTGATCTTGAAGGCGGATTCACCGCTACCAAAACGATCCACACCATGCGCGGCGACGGCCATGATGCTATAGCGCGTGAGATTGTCAGGCGCGGTGACACTGGCGGTCAGACGGCCCTGGGCATCCGTGGTGCCGGAGGCGAGCCACAGGGGTGTAGCGATGAAGTTTTTGCGGATATTGACAGGTGCCGTGCCGCCGTCGCCCCCCTTCTGCGCATCACCAACGACAAAGCCTTTGTTGCCGCGGTTGCGTGCGGCAGCCTCTTCAGACAGCAGTCTGTCGAAGGAGGTGAAGCTGTCGATGGCGAGCGGAAGTTCGGCGTGGAAATACGCGGAGGGGTCAGGCGTCTCATGCTTCATGAGACTGAGCACCCCTTCATCGACGGCGTAGAGCGTCACATCTGCACCCGAGACTGCGGTGCCTTTGGCATCGGTGATTGTCGTGGTGATTTTCACCTCTTCCGCAGGACGCACTTCATCGTGATCCGGCTTCACCGCGAGTTTCAGCTCCTTCGCATCTGATTCAACCGTCAGAGCGCAATAACCGATGCGATACTCCGGCATCTTGTGCTGTTTGGTGCTGGCGGCGGAACCACGGATGACGATGACGGAGACGAAGACATTGGGAAATTCGTCTTCACCGAGCGGCACGCGGATGATGGGATTTTCGAGGGTGAGTTCGGTGACGAACTGGCGGTGGAGTTTGTTACGCTCCACCGTGACGAGCGCGGTGCCAGCGATGGGTGTTTTGACCACGATGACGGCATCTTCGCCGGGCTTGAGCTTGGTCTTCTCCGGCTGGAGATTCATGCGATTGCCGTCCTCCATCGCCCATGGGAATTCGTTGCCACCGACGGCATAGAACGGCATGCGCGAGAGCACTTTGGTGCCCTTGGCATCCACGGACTCTGCAGTGACGAAATACACACCGCCACTGGCTGGAGTGAAAGGAACGGTGACTGAAGGAGCCGAGCCTGCGGTGGCGGCTTTCAAATCGAAACTCTGCTTCAATTCCTCACGCAGGATGACCTGATCCTTGGTCGTCGATCCACCGCCAGCCGTGGCTATTTTAAGGGTGTGGTATTCCTGGCGCTCAACTTTGAGATCGACATGCACCATGCCTGCGGCGGGAGCGCCTTTGGAATCAATCGCGACGACTTCAAGCTGCAGCGCTTTGCCGGCAGTGCCGAAATAATCGGGGCCTTTGAGTCCCAGCAGGAAATCAGCGCCGGGCACTTCAAACTCAGCCGAGGAAGTGATGGTCTGTTCGTTGATGTCCGTGACTTCGGCATTCACCCGCACGCGCTGCGGCAGCGCGGCACGGTCTGGCGGTGGCTGCGGCATTTCGAGCGTGGCCGTGCCGTCTTCTGCCAGGAAGAGATTACCATTCACGAACCACTCGTTTTCCACCTCATCATTGCCATGGCCGGCGTAGTCGCCATCGGCATCGCGATCCTGGGCGTAGTGGGCCCATGCATCCGCTTCACCAAAATGATAGCGTTTATAAGCCTCGGGCGCTTCGTAGTCGCGCTGCGAGTTCGCACTCCACTGCACCTTGGCAACGGAGAGAGCCTTGCCCATGTAGTAGTTCGCACTGAGCGGCAGGTGGATGCGGTCGGGCTGGAACTTAATCACCTTCGTGTCGAGCTTCACCTCAAAAGTGTTCGGCTTGTAGTCGTCGATGCGGAAGGTCATGCTGCCACCATCATCACTCTGACTGTTCGGATTGGCCGCCTTGAGATTGATCGAAAGATCATACCAGCCCGCAGGGCCGGTCGGCAGCACCACATCATCCGCCCAGGCACCATTCGCGGTGAACGTGACCGGTTTGTCGATAACGATGCGGTAACGCGGATCGCGAATCACCATACGGCCCTGCGCGGGCGCTTGATCCATGCTCAAATCATCACCGACAAGCAGGCGGGTGTGCGCCTTGAAATGCGCTGTGTCACCGGGCTTGTAGAGTGGGCGGTCTGAGAAAACAAACGTGCGACGCTGCGGCTTCCAGACGTTTTCATAAGCCTGCGAAATATCATAGGGGATGCTGATGCTGCTGTCGTTGCATTCAATGACAGCACAGTCGCCATTCTTTTCAGCGAGCACAAAAGCAGGAGTGGCTCCCGGTGCGGTGGCGATGCCGCTGGCGTCGGTGTCGCCATAGCCGATGAGTTTTAAATCCGTATCAACAAAGGTGAGGCGCACGCCAGGCACAGCCTTGCCTGTCTCCAGCGAAGTCACAAAGACCATCGACTCGCGGCCATTGCTTTTCTGCATGATGCCCAAGTCGGTGAACTGCACAAGCGTCTGGGTGACGACACCTTTCTGCGTGAGTCCAGCGGCGGCAGTTCCTTCGAGTTCGATGAACAGCGGTGCAGCGGGAAAATCACCAAGCACTTCACGCCAGTTCAGCTTCAGGATTTCGCTGTGGTCGAGCGGCTTCGTCACCGGAAAGCTGCGGTCAAACACCTGGGTGCCAGGGTAGGCATCGATGGACTGCATCTTGTAGGCCGCCTTTTGTTTATCATTGCCGTAGTAGGCCGAGCGGTAGGCACGGTAATCATCAAGGGCCTTGAGCAATTCGGGGCCGTTGAGGCGCTTCGCACGCACGCGGACCTGGCTCACGTTTGCGGCGCTGAATTCATAGTTCGCAGCGCCTTTGGCCAGTTGAGCGTTGATGAAACTCGGCGCGGCCAGATAGGGCGGATTTGGAGTGAACGTGACCTCGTTTTTGTAATTCGCCTGCAACGGCAGATTGTCCCCCGAGGTCATCGCCATATCGACCGTGACCGTGTACTTCTTGTTCACTTCAAAAGGCCCGTTGAAGCGTAGCGTGCGGCCAAGAATTTCCACTTTGAGACCTGTCATCGGGCCTTCATCCTTGTTCACTACGGAGGCCAGTTTCTGACCGAGTGAACTGCGGCGTATGGTGACGAAAGGAGCGAGCTTTTGAGCGAAAGCCTCCGTCATCTCCTTCGTCATTTCATCAGTGGTCGGCGGCAGGAGACGCTTGTTGAAATCGACATCGATGTAGTAGTCGCTGTCGAACGGCGTATGCGCCTCGACCTCACGTACTTCGAACGGCTTGATCTCGCCGAGTTGGATGTCGTCACCCGTGACGATTTGATTGATGCCGGAAGTGTTGCTGAGTGTTTCAGCAATGGCGAGACGCCATTTGCCAATGGAGAGCTGTGTTTCAGGCTCGACGATGATGGCGCTGAGACGTGCCGCATCATCCCCCACGGAGGGTTTCACCTTGGAGATTTCTTCCGCCCAAGTTGCCTGAGGTTCGGCGCTCATGCGGGTGAAGTCCTTGCCCGTAGCGTGGCGGATCTTGGCAGCGACTGGCTGTGGTGATGATTCAGAGACGAACTTGATGTGCTTGACGACCTCCGTTGGCGTCACGCTGTCATTGAACTCGAAGAGAAAACGCGGAGCACGATTCTGGGCATCGTCGTCGAACCAACGCGGGTGCTGATCGATGATGCGAAAGCGGGCGCTTTCCACGGAGTCGAGCTTTTCGGTGGAGAGCGGTTTACCTGCGAGGTCGGTCAAACCAGTGCGCAGTGTGAACTCGTAGCTGGCGGCGAACTTCGGTGCCTGCGTGAGGTGAAAGTGGCCGCTGCGTGTACTCGTCCATTCAAAGGTGCCGGTCAGTTCCGGTATGACGACCAGTGGCGAAGTGTCCGCGCTCTTGCCAATCTGTTCTTTAGCGACCATCGGCGTCGGAAACACGACTTCGATGGTGGATTCCGGAGCCAGCTCCTCAGGATTGATGGTTATGTCCGCGTGCAGTTCCTGAGGAGGCGGCGTTTTCACATCAGCTCGGCCTTTGGGCGGGGCTCCGTTGGAGATGACAGAGGCGGCAACAAACGCCAGCGTCATGGCTGGCAGCAGCGCGAAGCTGAAAGTAGTTTTCATAGCGAACAGTGGGTTCGCCCTGAGAGTAGCACGCCGCCCGCAGGGGCGAGGATATTTTTGGAGAGTTTTTGGACACTCCAAAAAGACTCGATTCAGATCAACTAGGCAGCTTTGCGTCGTGCCCAAGCATCAGCTTCGATGAGTGTACCGAGATCAGGATGCTGGACCACCTGATGCGCCGTCATCACACGCTCCACGGTCTGCCAGATGCCGGGGAATGAGATCTTGCCATTGAGGAAGGCATCGACGGCAACCTCATTGGCGGCGTTCAGAACGGCGGGCAATGTGCCGCCCACAGTTCCAGCGTGACGGGCGAGATTGATGGCGGGGAAATCGTCCACACGGGGGGCTTCGAATTGAAGCGAGCCGACTTTAGCGAAGTCGAGCGGTTTGAGATTGTTCGGGACGCGGTCGGGCCAAGTGACGGCGTATTGGATCGGGAAGCACATATCGCTGTGGCTCAGCTGGGCGATGATGCTGTGGTCGGCGAACTCGACCATGCTGTGGACGATGCTTTGCGGATGCACGACGACCTCGATTTTCTCCATCGGCACATCGAAGAGCCACTTGGCCTCGATCATTTCGAGGCCCTTGTTGAATAGAGTTGCGCTGTCGATGGTAATCTTGCGGCCCATGGTCCAGGTAGGATGCTTGAGGGCCTGAGCGACGGTGACGGCAGGCAGTTGATCGGCGGGCAGCGTGCGGAAGGGGCCGCCGCTGGCAGTGAGCAGGATGCGCTGAACGGCGCTGTGCCGGTGGCCTTCGAGGCACTGGAAGATGGCGTTGTGCTCGCTGTCCACGGGCAGGATGTTGACGCCTTTGCGCTTGGCGGCTTCGGTGACGGCTTCGCCGGCCATGACGAGAATTTCCTTGCTGGCGACGGCGAGATGCATGCCGCGCTCGATGGCTGCGAGTGCTGGCGCGAGGCCGGCGGTGCCGACGATGGCAACGAGCACCATGTCGGCGTCAGATTCGTTCACGAGATCGACGAGGCCCTGGGTTCCTGTATGCAACACGACATCCGCAGGCAGGAGCGCGCGTGCTTTTGCCGCAGCAGCGGCATCGGTCAGGGCCACCTGCTTCACGCCGGTTACGCGGACTTGCTCCACGAGGGCTTCGACACTGCAGTTCGCGGCCAAGCCGACGATCTGCATGCGCTCGGGAATGTCGCGGGCAACTTTGAGGGCACTGGTGCCGATGGAACCGGTGGAGCCGAGGAGGAGAACTTTGCGCATCACGAATGCTTGCTTTGGCTTATCGAGCGATGGCGGACAAGTAAAAATAAAACACCGGCGCAGTGAAGAGCAGGCTGTCGGTGAGGTCGAGGATGCCGCCGATGCCGGGGAGCGTGGCTCCGCTGTCCTTGATGGCGAAGCAGCGTTTGAGCACAGATTCAGCCAAATCCCCCGTGACAGCGGTCGCGCAGAGCACCGGGGCTAGGATCATGCCGTGCATCCAGGTGAGGGGGGCGAGTTTTTCAGGGATGGTGGCCAGCAGAACGGCGGCGGCACCGAACGAACCGATGAAGGCACCCACAAAGCCCTCCCACGATTTAGCGGGGCTGATGTGCGGGATCATTTTGTGCTTCCCAAAAATCACTCCGACGATGTAGGCCCCCATGTCGCTGAACTTCGTGACCATGATCAGGAAGAGCACGAGAAAGATGTCGGTGATGCCCTTGCCATCGGCATGGAAATACATCAGCCGTATCATGAACCCGAAGAAAATGACGGTGTAAACGGTGCCAAAGACGGTGTTGAAAATGCGCTGCAGGGTGGACGCGCCTTCGAGTTGATGACGGTAGCAGAGGATGAAGGAGCCGTGAACGCTGGCGGTGAGCGCGGCGAGATCGAACTCCATCGGCGGTGCCTTATGGTGGGTGGTGGTGTACCAGAGCACCGCGACCCAGTAAGTGATGCAAATGACAAAGCCGAGCGTGCTAAAGGAGCGTGCCTGCGGGTCATTGCGCAGCAGCCGGAAATACTCAACGGCACCCGCAACGCCAAAGAAACCGGTGATGGAGATGATCAGCCAGTTGTTCTGCCATTCCAGAAAAGCCACCGCAAGCAGTGACCATAGCAGCAGGGTGCTGAACAAACGGGACGCGAAAACTCTACGCTTGCTGGGCGCGGTGGTAGGCGTGGCTGCGGCGGTTTCGGACATGTGGAGGGTTGGGGGTGCGCCATTTAGAGCCTATCCAGCAGGCGAGAGCAATGCGATTTCGCATTTGGCTTTCCTTCATGCCCCGTTAATTGCACTTCTGAGGGCTGCCCACGTCATCCAAACCGGCTATTCAGCCAAATTTGGCATGCGCTTTGACCGGTTCAAAACCGCCAATCCCGCGCACATCGTCTACTACTTGAGCCGTGAATCACAGCCCGCCGGCGAAGAACATGCGCAGTTCGTCCAGCCCCTGCCCTTCAGCGCAGACTTCGGCCAGATTCGACACCGCAGCCGGGATGTGCTGCTCGTAGTGCGGTTTGCCGAGATTGCGGCTAAGATTGGCATACGCGCCGAGCGCCTGCATGAGCCGCTGGGCCGCGCAGAGATAAAACACTTCCCTCACGTCATTAAAATCCAAGCCGCGATGATCCGCATAGTAGCGCAGCAAACATGAGCGCTCCGTCCTCGTGAGGTTCACGTAGGGGTCATAAAGCAGCGAGGCGAGGTCGTATTCGGCGAGGCCGAGGCGCAGGCCCTGATAATCGACCAGCCACGCTTCCTCACCGCGAATGAGCACGTTCTGACTTTGGAAGTCACGATGCACCAGACAGCGCTGAAGTCGGACTAGGCGGCGGCGGAGTTGCCTGAGCGTTTCATGCGCGGCATTGAACTCGGCATTGGAAAACTCACGCCCTAGGTGACCACGCACATAATGTTCCAGGAAGTAGCCCTGCTCCCATTCGTAGAGCGCCTCGTCAAAGCCGGGTTCGAGTTCGTCGATATCCAACGGCGTCAGGGCATTTTCGCCGACGCCATGAAACTTGGCCGCCTCACGCAGGGTCGCCTGATACAGCGGCAAACGCCGCTCCCAGGAATGGCCATTGAAGGACTGCAGGTCAATGCGACCTAGATCCTCCAGCCAGACGCACAGGCTCTGTTCGTCGAAGGCATACACCTCCGGCACATTCGCCCCGATTTTCTTCAGGCGGAGGGTGGCAGGCACGAATTTCGGATTGTCACGCCGCGCCAGCGTGTAAACCATGAGGATCATCGGCTTACGATCCACCTGCCAGTTGAGGCGGTAAAAATGGCGGTCTGAGGCCCCCTTCAAGATCACTTCCACATCGCACGGCGTGCCGCTCAGTTCTGGAAACTGTTTGCGGGTGAAAATGAGCAAAGCCTCGTGTTCGGGGAGCATGGTAGGGAAAGGGGTCAATGACGAATGACGAATGTCCAATGCAAAGCCCGGATTGCTAAAAATCGACGTCCTCGGCAGTCCCCGAAGCCGTCATGCCGCTGCGGACGATGCAGCGCTTCAAAATCGAACCCCTGGCCACCTTTCCACCCGGCCAGACGATGCTGTCCTCCAGTTGCGCTCCAGCTTCAATCAATGCCCCGGCACCGACGACATTGATGCCGCGCAAGACGGCCCCTCCTTCGATTTGCGCCGCTGGATCAATCGCTGGAGCATACATGCCGTTCAGAGCTGAATGCGCTGATAAATAGGCCGTGCGGCTGCCGAGATCCCACCAACTGCCCTCGTCAATCACGACCGCGCCAAGCTTTGCCCCGGCGCGGATCATGTTAAGAAAGATGGGGATGACGGACTCGACCTTGCCGGGGGTTATCCAGTCGTGAATCGCCGGATCGCAGGCGTAGATGCCGGTGAAGAGGTATTTCCCTTCGTCCCCGGTGCCGAGTTTGTTGCGGATATCGGTGACGAGACCGCGCTGGGGATCAAAAGCGATGTGCAGGGACGGACCATGACTGCGCAGGACCAGGGTGATGAGATTGCCGTTTTCACGATGCTCGGTAAGCAACGGCTGCAAAGGCAGGTCGGTGAGAATGTCGCCGTTATAGACGATGAAAGGTTCGTTTCCGAGCAGATCGTGCACATTGGCGATGCCGCCAGCGGTTTCGAGCCGCACCGGGCTTTCATTGCGGAACTGGATCGGCGTGCCGTGGTAGCATTGATCCGGAAAGGCCTTGGCATACGCCTCCGGGATGTGGTGCGTGTTCACCACCAGCCGCGATACCCCCGCCGCCATCAAATGATCAAAAGCGTACGTGATCAACGGCCGGTGAAACACCGGCACCAGCGGCTTCGGAAGCTGCTCCGTCAACGGTTTAAGTCTCTCGCCAATGCCTGCGCCCAATACAAATGCCTGTTTCACGCGCGGCATTTACGCGGACACGCTGGCGGCGCAAACGGAAGTTGCCACGACTGCTCAGGCCGCCCGCTTCCTGCGCAACCATGTGACGAGCACCACAATGCCCGCCACGGCAATTATTGTTGGCAGCATGTACCCCCCGCCTGAAGAGGTTCCGCACAATGCGCACATGTCATCAGGGCCGCCAATAGCCGCATCAGCGGCCTGCAGGGATTCCGCCGTGATGGGCGGCGGCGCCTTGGAGCGGGGAGTGAAAGTTTTCAAATCCAGCACGTAGCTCGTTTCACCGGGAAAGAGGATCTGATAGCGCTCAACTTTTTTGCCGAGGGCGGTATTGTGATACAGCACGCTCAGGGTTCCAGTCGGCAGCGCCTTGATCGAGTAACCCGTGCTGCCGGCAGGGAGTTTCGTGCGCCAAGTGCCAGTGAGCATGACCGGGTCCTCCGGCAGTTTCAGCGGGGCATTTTCCGCGGCCGTAAACTCCCAGGTAAGTTCAGGCTTCACCTCCGCCACGGGATCGAGGACGACCGCGACCACCCGCTGCACATACTCACGGGCCATGGTCTTGAGTTTTTCCTGCTGTTCCGCTGGCGTGACCCCGAAATCGGCATTGGTGAGGTAGGGTGCCACATTGGGATCCGGCTCAAAGCTGCGAGGGTCGATCTCCACCTGAAGCATCCAGTCGCCGTTTTGCTCGAAATTGGCCCGCACTGCCACATCCGGCAAAGGATGCGCCATGCTGGGCAAAACGAGCGCAAGAAGCGCGAACAGGGAGAGGCTTGAGGAGTTGAACTTCATCCAACCAGCGTGGCACAGGCCATGTGCCTGTGACGAGCTTTTTTCAAAAACCCCACATTTTTTGATTGTCAGGGGGGGCTGGGCTCGTTTTGAATAGGCGCAAGTCCGCTCGGTCACTTCCAAACGGAAAGCTAACCACATCAAACTCAATATGAAATCCATCCTCACCACCCTCGCCGTCCTCGGCCTCTCCGTGTCCGCCTTTGCAGGTTGCGGCAAAACTGAAACCACCAGCGGCAAGCTCAAGTCCGTTGACGCTGACTCCAAGTCAATCGTGATCGACGCTGGCGGCAAAGACGTCAAGCTCACCCTCACTGCTGCCGTCACCGGTGCTGACAAGCTCGTTGGCAAGAAAGTGACCGCCGTCAGCTCCCACAAGAAGGTTGAGTCCCTCAAGGAAGGCTGATTTTTCCCGGTGAAATGAATTCACCCAGAAGCCCGGAGGCCATCCCTCTGGGCTTTTTTATGCCAGTTTCAAAGCCCGCAAACCTCACGCAGCCGCATTTTTTCTTGAGATTCTCTGAAATAAAACGCTTTAATCCTACTCTGACTGTTGTGCATGGGGCATCCGACCTCTGCCGACCTCCAGACACCAATACAACCTCATCATGAAATTGATTCTCACTCTTGCCCTCGTCTCCACCAGCCTCCTGCTGAGCAACTGCGCCTCCAACGGCCAGTGCATCTTCGGCAAGAAAAAGGATTCTGCCTGCTGCGCCAAACCCGCCGCCGGTGCCTGCTGCGATAAACCCGCCGCCGGTGCCTGCTGCGCCAAACCCGGCGCCGCTGCCTGCAAGACCAAGCATTAATTCTTGCTGCTCTGACAATATCGAAGCCTGGAGACGCGTCTCCGGGCTTTTTTATGCCTGCTCTGCGCCGATTTTGTCCGCCATTGTGCCGCTCTTGGCGCAACCTGTTTAAACATGCACGGAAAATGCAAGTTTAACCCCCTATTCCCGTAAAATGAGGCATGCGACTCAGCCTCTTCACCGATTACTCCCTGCGCGTGCTCATGTTTGCTGCGCTGAAAGCGGAAATGTTTTCGCTCAGCGAAGTCGCTGCCGCCTACGACATCTCGAGGCACCATCTGGTGAAGGTGGTGAACTACCTGGCCAAGCTCGGGTACCTCGAAACCCGCCGTGGCCGGGGTGGCGGCATCGTGCTGGGGATGAAGCCGGAGGACATCCGCATCGGCATGGTGGTGAGGCGCACGGAGGACACGCCCTTCATAGTCGAGTGCTTCGACGCACAGCACAACACCTGCCCCATCAATGGTTCCTGCCGCCTCAAAGGTGCGCTCGCGCAGGCTGTGAACGCTTTTTACGAAACCCTCGACCGCCAGACGCTGCGCGACCTTGTGGCCGGTAACGAAGGGACAGCGATGAAGCAGCGGCTGCTGAAGCAGCCATGACGAAACCCGAATGACGAATTTTCCAGTCATGGACTCTCCACATTTGAACTCATCAACGCCGCACTCTGCGATCTCCCTTCTGTGCTTGGTCATTCATTCGGCATTCCTCAGTTTGATTTCGGCATGCTTCCTCCTCCCACTTTATGCCGAGGACGCCTACGAAAACGCTCCCATCCACTACTCTGACACCGAACCCAACGATGCCACCCAGCGTCTCGAACGCCTCCTGGCCGCCGGGAAGGTGAAAATCGACCGCACGGATGCCTGGACCGTGTTGAGGGATGTGATGAAGCAGCTCGACATCCCGCAGGAGTCGCAAGTCATGGTCTTCTCCAAGACCAGCAAGCAGAATGACCTCATCAACCCGCAGACTCCACGTGTGGTCTATTTCGGTGACAACGCTTACGTCGGCTACTGCCTCGGCGGCTCGATCGAGGTTGCCACCATCGATCCGAAACTCGGGCCCATCTTTTACCTGCTCGACCCCTATGAGGAACCCGCCAAGCCCCTGCACTTCCAGCGCGACAACAGTTGCCTGAGCTGCCATGGCGGCCCGTTCACCCCCGAAGTGCCCGGCGTCATCGTGCGCTCGGTCTATCCCGGCCCCGAGGGCCACCCCATCACGAGCCAGGGCAGCACGGTCGTCGATACCACGACGCCGTTCAGCGACCGCTGGGGCGGGTGGTACGTCACCGGCAAACACGGCAATGTCCTGCACCGTGGCAACGTGACCGCCACCGAGAAAAACGATCAGAGCATCGACATCGACTTCAACGCCGGTGCAAACGTCACCAATCTCGCCAAATTTTTCGATGTCTCCCCCTTCCCGCGCCAGCAGAGCGACATCGTCGCCCTCATGGTGCTGGAGCATCAGACCTCGTTGCAGAATGTCCTCACCAAGGCGAATCAGTCCTCCCTGCGAGCCATGCACATGCAGACAAGCCTCCAGCGTGAACTTGGCGAAACCGTCCAGAGCGAACCCGTTGGCACCGCGCGCCGCATCATCGACCACTGCGCGGAGGACGTCGTCGAAGCCCTGCTCTTCAAAGACGAAGCCGAACTGCCTGACGGCGGCATTGAGGGAGATCCCGCCTTCCAGAATGCCTTCACCAAACGCGCCCCGCAAAGCAGCGATGGACGCAGCCTGAAGGACTTCCAGCTTCTACGCCGCATCTTCAAGTACCGCTGCAGCTACATGGTCTATTCCCTCACCTTCCAGCACCTTGCCGCCCCACTGAAGCAAACCGTTTTCACGCGACTCTGGACGGTTCTTGAAGGCAAGGACACCACCGGCGAATACGGCTACCTTAGTGAAACTGAGCGCGGGCACATCCGCCGCATCCTTGCCGAAACGCTGCCTGGAGCACCGGCGGAGTGGAAGAAGGCGCTGGCGGTGAAGTGAGGCGTGCTGTGGGTTGAAAACCTGCGCTCCATCTCCAACGTGTGTGGATGAAACAGTTCCTCACCTTCCTGCTCTGCGCCCTCTGTATAACCTCCTGTGGAGAAAAGCAGCCTGCCGAAGTCGATTTCGCGGATAAGGACGTCGAGATGCTGAATGACTTCAAAGAGGCGAACTACCAGGGCAAGCCGTACACGGGCCTCATCCGTAACAAGCACTCGAACGGCAAGGTGGCGGGCGAGTATCCGTATCAAAACGGCAAGATGCAGGGGGTGATGAAGGAGTGGTGGGAGAACGGCCAGCAGTCCGCTGAAACCAACTTTGACCACGGCCAGCGCCACGGTCTGAACCGCTACTGGAACATGAAAGGTAAGCAGACGAAGGAGCAGATTTACGACCATGACAAATCCATCAGCGAGAAGCACTTGTGAACATTGAACATTGAACATTGAATCATGGTAGCTCCTGTCATTGCATTGCTCGTGATAGCCCTCGTCTCGCTGCTGGCGGTGCGCGTGGGATCGACGGCGCTGATGATGACGGGCATCAGTTGGGACACGGCCAGCTTTCAGGCCTATTCTGCGTTTTTTGGCGTGGGTTTTACCACCAAAGAGGCAGAACTGGTGGTGAACCATCCCGTGCGACGCCGCATCATCCGTGACCTCATTCTGGCTGGGAATGTCGGTCTTACCTCCGCGCTGGCCACGCTTATCGTCACCCTGCTGCAAAGCGGCTCCGGCGGCAACACCGTGCTGATGCTTGGCGGGCTCATTGGCGGACTGATCGTGATGCTGTTTATCTCCCGCCTTGCTTGGTTTCAAAAAGTGCTCGACCACGTTATTCGGCATACTCTGGAGCGCACCGGCATGGTGCGTGCGCTTGATTACGAACTGCTGCTGCGCATCCAGCACGGCTATGTCGTCTCCGAGATCGAGGTGCTGCCAGACACTTTTCTCGCCGGCCGCTCGCTGCGCGAATCACGGCCATGGGATCGAGGCGTCGTCATCCTCGCGATCAAGCGCGACAGCGAAACGATTCCGGGCATCCCCTGCCGCGACGATTTGATCCAGGCAGGCGATGTGCTCACCGCATACGGCAAAGAAACCGCCCTCCAGGCAATGACGCAGCCGCTTGAAAAACGAAAACACGAGAACACCGAACCATGAACCTCACGAACCTCACGAACCAAGTCTGCTCCATCACCGGTGGTGCCAAAGGCATCGGCCTTGCCACCGCTCACAGCCCTGCTGCTTGGAGCGGGTTGAGGCTTGATCGTGATGCTGATCGTGTGGATCTGGCGTGGCGAGGCACTCGTCGCCATCAGCATTGGCTCCAGCATCGCACTGACGCTGGTCACGGCCTGCGTCACCGGCCTGAGTGTTCCTGCACTACTTCACGCTCTGCGCCTTGATCCGAAAATCGCCGCAGGTCCAATCACGCTGGCGATGACGGACATCTTCACGCTGCTGTTCTCCTTCGGACTGGCGTGGTGGTGGTTGTGACGGCGTCCACTTTGATGACATAAAACTGAGGCACAGCAGGAGCGTATCCTGCCCATGAGTGCCCGCATTTTGGGAAAACTGGTTCGTGGCACTAAGGGCGAGGGGCATTACGGGTTGCGTGGTATTTCATGGGGCCGTATGTGATTGATAAATGCCGACGTGCGCTTGATGAAAACCATGACACCTCCTCAATCCGCCTCCCGCTGGCACCAGCTCGAAATGTCCGAAGTCGTGCAGTTGCTGAAGTCCGATTGTCAGCGCGGACTCGACGCAGCGGAGGTGGCACGACGCCAGAAGGAATATGGTCTGAATGTCGTCAGCGCACGCGGCGGCATACCGGCGTGGAAGCGCCTTATGCTCCAGTTTCATCAGCCGCTCGTGTATCTGCTCCTCGCCGCAGTGGTGATTACAGCCTTTTTGCATGAGTGGGTGGACTGCGGGGTGATTTTCGGCGTCGTGCTGGCTAATGCCGTTATCGGTTTCATTCAGGAGTCAAAGGCGGAGAAGGCCGTCGAGGCGCTGAGCAAGATGGTGGTCACCGAAACCACCGTTCGGCGTGAGGGTCGCCGACAGCGCATTCCTTCCGCGCAGCTCGTGCCAGGGGATGTCGTGGCCTTGCAAAGTGGTGACCGCGTGCCTGCGGACCTGCGTCTTTTCCAGGTGAACAGCCTCCAGGTGGATGAATCCCCGCTCACCGGCGAGTCCGTGCCCGTGCAAAAACACGCCGATCCTCTAGCGCATGACGTGGTGCTCGCAGATCGCAAGAACCAGGCATTCGCGGGAACCTGCATCACCTACGGCACCGCAGAGGGCCTTGTGTGGGCCACCGGTGATCGTACGGAGACGGGTCGTATCGCCTGGCTCATCGCAGAGGCGGTGGAGCTCTCCACGCCACTCACAAAAAAGATCGCCGCATTCAGCCAAATCCTCCTCTGGGCCATCTTGGGCCTCTCGGTAGTGGCCTTCATCGCCGGTGTGTCGCGTGGAGAACCACCTGTGGAAATGTTCATGGCAGCCGTGGCGCTCGCCGTAGGCGCGATCCCCGAGGGGCTGCCCGCCGCCGTCACCATCGTACTCGCCATTGGTGTCAATCGCATGGCAAAACGTCATGCCATCATCCGCAAGCTACCCGCAGTGGAGACACTCGGCAGCACCACCGTCATCTGCTCAGACAAAACGGGCACCCTCACCGAAAACCAGATGACCGTGCAGCGAGTGCTCGCGGGAGGCCGCGATTACGAAATCACAGGCGGCGGTTACGAGACGCGCGGCGAACTACAGCTTGATGGGCGGGGAATTGTCCCCGCGCAGCATCCCGCGCTGCTGGAGTGCCTCCGCGCGGGTGTGCTGTGCAATGATTCACAGATCGTAACGGACGACGAGGGCCGCCTAGCCGTGCAGGGAGATCCCACCGAGGCAGCCATGCTCGTCGTCGGAGCCAAGGCAGGCCTCATTCACGCGGAGATGACCGACCAGTCACCGCGCCTCGGTATGATCCCCTTTGAATCCGAGCACATGTTCCGCGCCACGCTGCACTCGATGAACGGGCAGCGTACCATTTACAAGGTCGGTGCCGTGGAGCGCCTGCTCGAACGCTGCGTGGACATGCTCGCCGCCGATGGGACACTCACCCCGCTCGACAAGGACGACGTTCGCATTGCTGTGGAAAAACTCGCAGCGCAGGGCATGCGCGTGCTCGGTTTCGCACGCCTCCACGCCACCCATGAGTGTGATGACCTCACTCATGACCATGTCCGCAGGGGGCTCACCTTTCTCGGCTTGCAGGGCATGATCGACCCACCGCGCACTGAGGTCATCCAGGCTATCGCCAGTTGCCGGAGTGCTGGCATTCGCGTGAAAATGATCACCGGCGATCACGCAATCACGGCCCGTGCTATCGCCGAAAAACTCGGTATCGCTGACAGCGACGGCGTGCAGGTCATGACCGGGCGCGACCTCGAAAAAATCAGCGATGCCGAACTGCCCGGAGTAGCACACCGCGTCGAGGTCTTTGCCCGAGTCGCCCCCGAGCAAAAACTGCGCCTCGTACGTGCTCTTCAGACCCACGGCCACATCGTCGCCATGACCGGCGACGGCGTGAACGACGCGCCAGCGCTCAAGCAAAGCGACATCGGCATCGCCATGGGCATCGCCGGCACCGATGTGGCCAAAGGTGCCGCAGACATGGTCCTCATCGACGACAACTTTGCCACCATCCAAGCCGCCGTCGAGGAAGGGCGCGGCGTCTTCGACAATCTGCGCAAGTTCATCGTCTGGACGCTTCCCACCAATGTCGGTGAAGGCTCCATCATCCTCGTCGCCATGCTGCTCGGCGTGGTGCTGCCGGTAGTCCCTGTGCAACTCCTGTGGGTGAACATGGCCACTTCCATCTTCCTCGGCCTCATGCTCGTCTTTGAGCCGAGGGAGCACGATCTCATGGGTCGCCCGCCGCGAGACCCCAAGCTACCGCTGCTCACGCTGCCTCTCTTCATGCGCACAGGCCTCATTTCACTCATCATGATCATCGGCGGGTACTGGCTCTACTTTTACGAAACCGGCGCTGGAGAGAGCATCGCGACTGCCCGCACAGCGGTCATTAACGTCATCGTCATGGTGGAGACCCTCTACCTCATGAGTTGCCGCTCGCTGAACCACTCGCTGCTCCGCGTTGGCTTCTTTAGCAATCCCCTCGCCCTGATCGGTGCCGCCGCCATGATCGGAGCACAGCTTCTCTTCACCTACGCGCCCTTCATGAACCATCTCTTCCACACCGCACCGCTCGATGCAGATGCTTGGCTGCGCATCGTCTGCGTTGCACTCCTGTCCTTCTTCCTTGTAGAACTCGAAAAGTGGATCCGCTTTGGCCGTCATCACGACAAGGTCGTGCCGGTGGAATGATCATTGAGCCGGTTTTTTGTGAGCGGTGGAGTGATCGGTGCATTTGTATATGAATCTGGATCTGCTCAAAGTTCTGGCCCTGCTGGGCACATGCATGGTGCTGTTTGTCATCAACAAACCGCGCATGGACGTGGTGGCACTGCTGGTGATCGTGCTGCTGCCCATGACCGGTGTACTCACCCTGCCGCAGGCACTCGCGGGATTCAGCGATCCAAACGTGATCCTCATTGCGGCCCTGTTTGTGATCGGCGAAGCGCTGGTGCGCACCGGAGTCACTCATCAGGTCGGGAACTGGCTGATCCGCCAATCCGGGCAGGATGAGACGCGACTGCTGGTGCTGCTCATGCTGGTAGTGGCGGGACTGGGTTCAGTGATGAGCTCCACGGGGGTCGTGGGTGTGTTCATCCCGGTGGTGATGAGCATCACGCGGCGGCTGCGGATCGACCCGGGGCGCTTCATGATGCCGCTAAGCTTCGCGGGCCTGATCAGCGGCATGATGACCTTGGTGGCCACGCCGCCAAACATGGTGGTGGACAGCGCCCTGCGCGACATGGGGCTGGGAGGATTTTCCTTTTTCAGTTTCGCGCCGATGGGGCTGCTGATCCTCGGCTGCGGCATCGCCTACATGCTGGTGACACGTCGCTGGCTCGCCGCAGGTAGGCAGGCGGAAGTCGCCACCGCATCGGAGCGGCGCGGACTGGCGCACTATGTCACCGAGTATCATTTGCAGCGCCATGGCTTCCGCCTGCGGGTCGATCCAGAGTCTCCCTTGCGAAACAAGAACCTGGAAGACCTGCGGCTGCGGCGCGAGCACGGGGCCAATGTGCTGGCCGTGGAGCGGGCTGGAAGATTTCATCAGGAGATGCTGCATCCCAGCGCACGCCTCGAGTTGCATGCAGGTGATGTACTGCTGGTTCACTTTTTCCAGGACACGAACATCGCCGCGTTTGCGCAGAGGATGGGGCTGACACCGCTGTCTCTAAAGGATGCCTACTTCAACGATCACTCGCAGGATGTGGGCATGGCAGAGGTGCTGACCCGCCTGAATCCTCGTTCATCGGCAGGAGCGTGATCGAACAGGCATTCCGCACCCGGCATCATCTGAATGTGATGGGCCTTCGGCGTAAGGGCGGGGCTTTTGAAGGCAAATTTCTCGAAGAAAAGTGGCGCATGGGGGACGTCCTGCTGGTGGCCGGCCCGTGGAAATCCATCCGCAGCCTCCAGAGCCGGGGTCGTGACTTTGTGGTACTGAGCCTGCCACCCGAGGCGGAGGAGGTGGCACCCGCGATGGAGCGGCTGCCGCATGCACTGTGCATCCTCGCGCTGATGATCGTACTGATGGTGGGCGGCTGGGTGCCTAACGCCGTCGCAGCGCTTATCGCATGCCTGCTAATGGGACTCTTTCGCTGTGTGGACATGACGGGTGCGTACAAGGCTATCCACTGGCAAAGTCTGATCCTGATCGCAGGGATGATCCCCTTTGCACACGCGCTGCAAAGCACCGGCGGCATCGATCTAGCCGCAGAGGGACTGCTGCAGATCATGCACGATGCCGGGCCGCGTCTGCTGCTGGGCAGCCTGTTCGTGCTCACAGCATTGACCGGCCTCTTCATCTCCAACACCGCCACCGCCGTGCTAATGGCACCCGTCGCCCTGAGCGTGGCGGCCCATTTGAAGGCTTTAACCCTGCCATTTGCCATGATCGTAGCCATCGCCTGCTCTGCGGCGTTCATGACACCGGTCTCTTCTCCGGTAAACACCTTAGTGGTGGGCCCGGGCAACTACCGATTCCTCGATTTTGTCAAAATCGGCGTACCCTTCACGCTCCTCGTCCTGCTGCTAAGCGTACTCGTGGTGCCATGGCTGTTTCCCCTGTGAATCACGGTTGTCTTCAAAAACACATCGCAGGCCTGGTCCAGCCATCCCAGACCAGCATTGTCTGAACACCTCGTCATGATCTCATCATGTCCACCGTTTACTACTACGACACCAAGCCCTATGACCGCGACTGGTGCCAGCAGTTTGCCAAGACGGGAATGCGTCACGCGGCCCTTCGTTGCGCCGGATTCATCGCTTGGCAAAGACCCATTGCCACGCATTCTCGTTCGATATGAACCTCACGAACCAAGTCTGCGCCATCACCGGTGGTGCCAAAGGCATCGGCCTCGCCACCGCTCAAGCCCTGCTCGCACGTGGTGCGCGTGTCGCGCTGCTCGATCTCGAAAATATTGCTCTAGACAATCCGCACGCGATGTCGATTCGCTGTGATGTGACCCGCGCTGCCGATGTGCAATCAGCCGTGGATCAGATCACCGAGCAACTCGGCTCCATCGCTGTGTGGGTAAACAACGCCGGCCTAGCACGCCACCGCTGGATCCCTGATTACACTGAAGCCGAGATCGACCTGATGCTGGCGGTGAACCTCAAGGGCACCATCCTCGGTTCGCAGGCAGCCTTGAAGGCAATGATGCCGCACAAGCACGGTCACATCATCAACGTCATCTCCACGGCCAGCCTGCGCGGCATCCCGAGCGAGACCGTGTACTGTGCGGCGAAGTGGGGCGTGCGGGGATTCACGCAGGGGCTGGCTGAAGAAGCAGCCGCGCATCGCATCCGCGTCACCGCAATTCTGCCCGGCGGAGTCGATACGGCGTTTTGGGATGATGCCTCGCAGCGGCAGGCTCCCAAGCAACTGTTTCTCAAGCCCGAACACATCGCCCACGGCATCGTGAGCTGCCTTGAGATGGATGACTTTTGTGTACCTCGTGAACTCGTTCTGCGCTCGCTGGATGACAGCGATTTTTCCGTGAAGCCGGAGTGAACGCTACGCACCTTTTTTCAAGGAGTGAAGAACTGCGTGCGATTTAAGTGCTGAACCTTTTTGGAATGCCCCATGAACACACTGATTTATTCGCAAGCCTCCCGACGTGATTTCATCAAGACTTCGGCCTTCGGTGCCTTGATCGGGGTGGTGCAGTGCTGCAGCAGTCATGCGGCGCAGCATGAGCCGGCCCCAGAAGGCTTCACCGCGCTGTTTGATGGTCAGACATGGGCGAACTGGCAGCATGACAAACATCTGAATGGTGTGTGGGAGATCGCAGATGGCAGCATCCGTTTGCGCACCGACGAACCGCCACGCGTACGCGGTAAAATTTACAACCTCTCCACCACACGGAAGTTCAAAGACTTCACGCTGATGATCGACTGGCGGCTCACCGGCAAACCCTATGTGAAGCCGCACCAGTGGCTCACGGATGACGGCCAGTTTCATACCGATGCCGCAGGCAAAGTGATCATGAAGGACAACCTGACCTGGGGCGACAGCGGTGTGTTTCTGCGCGGCGTGAGTGCGGCGCAGATCAACATCTGGTGCCAGCCCTGCGGCAGTGGCGAGGTGGGCACGAAGTTCAAGGATACGACGGCGACGAAAGAAGAACGGATGAAGACAATGCCCAGCACCCACGCCGACAAAGGGCCGGGCGAGTGGAACAGTTTCATCATCACACTGCGCGGAAACCGCGTGGATGTATCGCTCAACGGCAAGCATGTGATCCAAGGTGCGCGTGTGAAGGACCTACCCGCCGAAGGGCCTATCACCCTGCAGAACCACAAAGACGCCGTGGAATTCCGCCGCATCTTCATCAAGGAACTGTAGCCCTGATTTTTTTCATACCACCATTCCGCATGAATCCATTCGTCTTTGTCTTTCTCCTCACCGTCAGCCTGCAAGCGGCGGACACCCTCGACACCTTCATTGAGGAACAACGCCCCTCTTTGATCCAGCTCTATGAGCATCTGCATGCACATCCCGAGCTTTCGTTTCATGAGGAGAAAACAAGCGCGCGCATGGCAGAGGAAATGCGCAAGGCGGGCTTTGAGGTCACTGAAAAGGTGGGCGGGTTTGGCGTGGTGGCGGTGTTGAAAAACGGGCCCGGGCGAACAGTGCTTGTGCGCACGGATCTAGACGGACTGCCAGTGCGCGAAATCGGCTCCGTGCCTTATGCCAGCAAGACGAAAACCAAGGATGACGCGGGCAACGATGTCTCCGTCATGCACGCCTGCGGACATGACATCCACATGACATGCTGGGTCGGTGCGGCGCGGGCGCTCGTGGCCTCAAAAAATCAATGGCAAGGCACGCTCGTCTTCATCGCACAACCGGCGGAGGAGCGCGGAGCGGGTGCGCTGGCGATGATCGAAGACGGCCTGTTCCAACGCTTTCCTAAACCCGATGTCTGCCTGGCGCTGCATTGCGATTCAGGTCTTGCCACCGGCACCGCCGGGTTCAGCAGCGGCCCGGCCACTTCGAACACCGACACCGTGGACATCGTGGTGAAAGGCATCGGCGGTCACGGCGCGATGCCGAACATGACCAAAGACCCCATCGTGCTCGCCTCGCAGATCGTGCTGGCGTTGCAAACGATCGACAGCCGTGAATTGCATCCGGTGGAGCCGGTCGTGGTGACGGTGGGCAAGTTCATCGGCGGCACCAAGAGCAATATTATCCCCGACAAGGTCGAACTCGGCCTGACCGTACGCACCACCAGCCCCGAGACACGCAAACAGGTATTGGACGCGATCAAACGTATCTGCCGGGGTCTTGGCATCGCCGCCGGATTGCCAGAGAATCTGCTCCCAGAAATCACGCTGTCCGGTGCCGGAACTCCCTCTTTGCACAATGATCCAGCGCTCACCACGCGCGTGACGCAGGTCTGGGCGGATGCCTTTGGCAAGGCCAATATCCTCGAACGCAAGCCCACGATGGCAGGCGAGGATTTTTCCCGTTACACGATGACACCTGAAAACATCCCCGTCTTCCTCGCATGGATCGGCACCGTCTCACCCGAAAAAATTAAGCAGGCGAATGCGAGCGGCGAAATCCTGCCCAGTCTGCACTCGCCGTTTTATCGTCCCGAACCAGCGCCCTCAATCACCTTCGGAATCAAGGCGATGACGCTCGCGGTGATGAACGAACTCAAGCGAGATTGAAGCGAATCACCTGTTTGCGCCGTTGATAGTCGCATGATTCGCCTCCTCGCCGCACTCCTTGCCCTGCACAGCGTTGCGTTTGCTGCTTTTCAAGAGCCATTGCCCGGCGTGTATCTGTGGCAGGACACCTGCAACGTGTATGTGCTGAAGCACGGCGACCGAGCGCTACTCATTAACCTAGGCGATGGCAGTGTGCTGGAGCATTTGGGGGAGATCGGGGTGAAGCAGGTGGAATGGGTGCTTTTCACCGATCATCATCGGGAGTTGTGCCAGGGTGTACTGAAGCTGAATCGTGCGGTGACCCAGATTGCCGTGCCGAAGGATGAGCAGGCTTTCTTTGAAACGCCGAATGAATTTCGGAAATGGAACCCGCGGCTCAGCGACAAATTTGCCGTGCATGGCTCCAGCTATGTGCGCCCGCCATCGCAGCCGGTGAAGATCGACAAACCGCTCGCGGATGGTGATGTTTTCAACTGGAACGGTTTCGCGCTTGCCTGCGTGAGCACGCCGGGGCACTCGCCGGGCGGAATGAGTTTCGTGCTGAAGCAGGGCGAGCGCACGCTGGCGTTCACGGGCGGTGTGATGCACGACGGCGCAAAGATGACGAACTGGTTCGACACCGAGTGGGACTACGGCTTCGCGAAGGGGCTCGATGCGCTCATCGCGACGGTGGACAAGCTGATCGCGCTGGAGCCGGAGATATCCTTCCCATCGCAAGGCCCGGTCATTGCGAATGCCACGGCGCAGTTCAAGACGTACAAGGAAAGGCTGACGCAGTTCCGCCCGGATTATGTGCGTGGGTATCCGACTGAAAAGCTTTCCAAACGTGGGCCGCATCCCGCGACCCAGCCGACGAAGGCGCACTACATTGTGCAGGTGACGCCGCATCTCTACATGTTCGGGCCGGAGATGGCGGGGAAGAATTTTGCCATCATCATTGCCGACAGCGGACACGCATTGCTGCTGGACTGCGGCCTGTTTCCGAAGCTCGTGCTCGAACGCATCATCAGTGACATGCGGGAGTTCCTGGGGCTGAAACAAATCGACGCCTGCTGGATCTCCCACTCGCATGGCGATCACTTCACGCTCTTCCCCGCGCTCAAGGATCATGGGGTGAAATTCTGGACGATGGACAGCATCGCCGACAAATGCGAGAACCCGCGATACTACGACTACCCGGCGATGATCGGCGCTTACAACGCCGGATTTGAGCAGGCGAAGATCGACCGGATTCTCAAAGCGGGGGATGTTATCGAGTGGGAAGGCTACAAGCTGCACATCGACTGGATGCCGGGGCAGACGGAGTTTGGCAACGCGCTCTGGCTGGAGCTTGATGGCAAGAAGATCGTCTTCAGCGGCGACAATCTTTTCGGCGATCCTGCCGACCCGGCGCAGAATGGTCACGAGTGCGTCAACGCGCGCAACAGCGCCATCATCGAAGAAGGCTACCTCGTCGCGGCGAAGTATCTGCAAAAGCTCCAGCCGGACATCATCATGGGCGCGCACGGCGTGCTCATGACGGAGCCCAAGGCCTTCATCGAACGCTATCACGAGTGGGCACTTCGTATCATCCGCGAATACAAAGAGCTGCTGCCGGATGCGAACTATGAATACCTCTACGATCCCTACTGGGTCAGCGCCTATCCGTATCGCGTGGACTTTCAGCAGCAGCGCACGCAGGAGGTCAGCATCACAGTGCGCAATTTCCGCGACACCTTGCAGCAGCATCGCGTGGAGCTTCAGCTCCCGCCCGGTGTCAGCGCAGATCCGGCTATCCTCACTGGCACTGTCGGTCCAAAATCACGCCAGAGCTTCAAGGTCAAACTCACCGCTGATACTGCGCAACTGCCCGCCGGGGTACAACTGGTGCCGATGGACATCACGCTGGATGGCAGGCAGTACGGTCAGCTGTTTGATTTCATCATTCAGGCCAGGGAACCCGAGAAGAAAAACGCCAAGTGATGAAGCGCCGCTCCATGATGACCCTGCTCGCATGCTTCGCGGCGACGAAAGGCCACAGCACCACCTCTGACCGCATGCAAACCGCCGCCCGAATCATCCAACAGCAAATCGATGCTGGCATCCTCGCATCCGCCGTGCTGCATGTGCGGCAGGGCAAAGACACGTTTCAGCAGGCCTTTGGCACAGCTGGGAATACAGACGCCATTTTCCTGCTCGCCTCGATCACGAAGACGATGACTGCTGCGGGCGTGTTGGTGCTGTCGGATCGCGGCGAGCTGCGACTTGCCGATCCCGTGGTGAAATTCATCCCGGAATTCAATGAGGGCGAAAGGAAGCAAATCACCATCGAGCAACTGCTCACCCACACCTCCGGCTTGCCAGATCAACTGGAGAACAACACCGAGCTGCGTTCCCGACACGCGCCACTTGCCGAATTTGTGCAAGGCGCGATCCGCGCGCCTCTCCTGTTCAATCCGGGAACGAAGTATCACTATCAAAGCATGGGCATCCTGCTCGCGGCAGAGATTGTGGAGCGGATCACCAAGACGTCGCTGCCGGATTTTCTGGCGAAGGAGGTGTTTGCGCCGCTCGGCATGAAACACAGCGCCTTGGGTCTCGGCAGTTTCAAACTGGCCGACACGATCCGCTGCCAGACGGAACACGCCGCGCCTGAATCCGGTGCCGGTGATCCGCAAGCCACATCCTGGGGCTGGAACAGCCCCTACTGGCGCAACCTTGCAGCGCCTTGGGGTGGAGCCCATGGCTCCGCCGCCGATGTGGCATGTTTTCTCGATTCCTTCATGCACCCGTCTGGCCAAGTGCTGCGCAAAGAGACAACACGCCTGATGCTACAAAGCCACACACCAGGCCTCGCCGCCCGTCGCGGCATCGGTTTCGCGTTGGGCCCGGAAGGATTCGGCAAAAACTGCTCGCAGCAGAGCTTTGGCCACAGCGGATCGACCGGCACCCTCGCCTGGGCCGATCCAGCGACCGATACGACCTGCGTCATCCTCACTTCCCTGCCCTCGCGCCTTTCAGCACAGACGATTTTGCACCCGGTCTCGGATGTGGTGGCGGCCGCCAGCTGAAATCCCGGCCTTCAACACCGGATTCCCCATGCTCGAAGTGGGAATATCCCATGCTTTGGCTCCGTTCTATTGAGATACCCCGTTATGACCAAACCCACCTGTTTTCTTCTGCTTGCCACGCTCGGGCTCCACGCCGCAGAGCCGCCGATTCCGGCCAAGATCGAGTTTAATCGCGATGTGCAGCCAATCCTCTCGGACAACTGCTTCTACTGCCACGGAAACGACCCCAAGCATCGGGAGGCTGATCTGCGGCTCGACATTCGAGACGAGGCCGTGAAGGCGGAGGCGTTTATTCCCGGCAAGGCCGCGAAGAGCGAACTCGTATCGCGCATTCTCACCGCTGATGAGGACGATCTCATGCCACCGCCAGATTCGCACAAGAAGCTCACGCAGCGGCAGAAGGAAATTCTCAAAAAATGGATCGATCAGGGCGCGGCCTATCAGCAGCACTGGTCTTATGAGAAACCGGTGAAGGCGGCGATCCCAGCAGGAAAAAACGGCGTGGACGTGCTGGTGCAGCAGCGCCTCGCTCAAGTTGGCCTCAAGCCTTCGCCCCAGGCCGACGCACGCACGTTGATCCGCAGACTATACTTGGATCTGATCGGCATGCCGCCCAAGCCAGAGGAAGTGGCCGCTTTTGAAAAAGACGCTTCTCCCGCTGCCTATGCGAAGCTCGTGGAGAGCCTGCTCAAAAATCCGCATTACGGCGAGCGCATGGCCATCGGCTGGCTCGATGTGGTGCGCTTCGCCGACACCATCGGCTACCATAGCGACAACCAGCACAACGTGTGGCCTTACCGCGACTACGTCATCCAGTCCTTCAACAGCAACAAACGCTTCGACCGCTTCACCCTCGAACAAATCGCCGGAGACCTCATGCCGGATGCGAATCAGGAGACGCGAGTCGGCTCCGCCTTCAACCGTCTGCTGCTCACCACTGAGGAAGGCGGCGCGCAGGCGAAGGACTATGAACAGCGCATGCTCACCGACCGCGTCCGTGCTGTGGGCAATGCCTGGATCGGCCAAACCACCGGCTGCTGCCAGTGCCACGATCATAAATTCGATCCATGGACACAGCGTGATTTCTACTCGCTCGGGGCATTCTTTGCCGACATCAAGGAGCCGATTCTCGGCCGTCGTGAACCGGGCATGCTCGTGCTCGATGCGCAGGCGCAGAAGCGGCAGGCAGACATTGCGAAGCAGCTGGGTTCCCTGCAGGCCGAATTTGCCAAACCGCGCCCCGAACTCGCACCCGCACAGGCGGCATGGGAAAAGCAGGCGCTGGAAGCCGTGACAGCCAGCGGCATTTGGCAGCCATTGAAGCAAGTCGCTGCGGCTTCGGCGAAAAAGAACATCGCAATCAAGGCCGACAAGGAAGGCGTGGTGCGCGGCACCCTTGATGCCAAACGCAACGAGCGAAAACTGAACGACGGCACTGAAACCTACATGCTAACCACCAAGCTTCCGCAGGGAACCACGGGCATCCGCCTTGAAGCACTCAAAGAAAAACTACCCGGCATCGGCCTCGCAGCGAATGGCAACTTCGTGCTCAGTGAAGTCTCTCTCACCACAGGTGGGAAGAACAAGCAGACCAAGCTCGCCATCGCTTTTGCCAGCGCCACGTTTGAGCAAAAGACCTTTCCCGCTGCGAGCAGCATCGACGGCATCGCGGACAAGAAAGAAAATGGCTGGGGCGTGCTGGGTGCTACCGGAGCCGATCAGTCGCTCTACCTGGAACTCGCCGAACCGCTCACCGAAGCCAACACCGCAGTGACCATCACACTCACCTTTGGCTGGGGTGAAAATCATGAGATCGCCAATCTCCGCCTCAGCAGTACCAGCGCGCCCAAGCCCATCCGTGCGCCCGGCACATCGCTTCCCGCAACCGAGATCGCCGACATTCTCAAAGCAACTCCAGAGAAGCGCACCCCAACACAAAAACAAAAGCTCACGGCCGCCTACAAGCAGATCGCCCCTGAACTCAACGACCTCCGCACCAAGCTTGCCACAGTTGAAAAGGAGAAGGCTGATTTCGAAAGCAGTGCACCCAAGTGCATCGTCTCCATCAGCGACACCAACCAACGCACCGTACGCATCCTGCCGCGTGGCGACTGGATGGATGAAAGCGGCGAAGTTGTTAAGGCGGCACTGCCCGGCTACCTGCCGAAACCGAAGATCGAAGGCCGCGACCTCACGCGCCTAGATCTCGCGCAGTGGCTCATTTCCAAGGACAATCCGCTAACGGCACGCACGGTGATGAACCGCCTGTGGAAACAGTTCTTCGGCACCGGCTTGAGCAAAGTGCTCGACGACCTCGGCGCGCAGGGCGAGCCGCCGGTGAACCCTGCGCTGCTTGACTGGCTGGCCTGTGAGTTCATGGACAGCGGCTGGGACATGCAGCATATGATCCGCCTCATCGTCAACAGCACGACTTACCAGCAAGTCTCCACCTCCACGAAGGAACTCACTGCTGCTGATCCTTACAACCGCGAAAGCGCCCGCCAGAGCCCCTTCCGCCTCGATGCCGAACTCGTGCGCGACAATGCGCTCACCATCTCCGGCCTGCTCGTTCCTAAAATCGGCGGCCCGAGCGTGAAGCCCTATCAGCCTGCCAAGTACTGGGAGAATCTGAACTTCCCCTCGCGCGAATGGCAGAACGACAGCAGCGCAGGTTTGTATCGCCGCGGCATCTACACTTGGTGGCAGCGCAGCTTCACACACCCTTCCCAGCTAGCCTTCGACGCACCAAGTCGTGAGGAGTGCGTGGCCGAGCGCAATCGCTCGAACATCCCGCAGCAGGCACTCGTGTTGCTGAATGACCCAACGTATGTCGAAGCCGCCCGCGTCTTTGCCGCCCGCATCCTCACCGAATCCAATGGTGATGCCAGCCAGCGTATCACCTGGGCCGTGCAGCAGGCCTTGCAACGCAAACCGAGCGCGGATGAACTTAGGACGCTTTCAGCCCTGTTCGACCAACAGCTCGCCGACTATCAAAAGGAACCCGCCGCTGCGGCAGAACTGCTTAAAACCGGCACCGCACCTGTCGCCGCGAATTTGAACCCGAGCGAACTCGCCGCGTGGACACACGTAGCGCGCGTTCTTCTGAACCTGCACGAAACCATCACGAGGAGTTGAGCATGAATTCAATCTCCGCTCAAACCCGCCGCGCCTTTCTCGGTCGTACAACGCAAGGTCTCGGCAGCGTGGCTCTGACATCGCTTCTGCAGCCCAATCTGCTGCACGCTGCATCTCGCGGCGTCCTCGGCACTCTACCCTTCGCCCAAAAAGCCAAACGCGTCATCTGGCTCACGATGGCCGGTGGGCCGTCACAACTGGAGTTGTTCGACCCCAAACCGAAGCTGGCAGAGATGGATGGCAAGCCGATGCCGGAATCGTTCACCAAGGGGCAGCAGCTCGCTCAGCTTCAGGGTCAGAAGCTTGTGTGCAAAGGGCCGATGTTCCGCTTTCAAAAATATGGTGAGTGCCAGATGGAGCTTTCAGAACTGCTACCGCATACCGGCAGCGTCGCGGACGACATCTGCCTCGTGCGCTCGATGACCACGGACGCGATCAATCACGACCCTGCGCACATGTTCATGAACACCGGCTCACAAATCGCGGGTCGTCCGAGCATGGGATCATGGATCACGTACGGTCTTGGCAGCGAAGCGGAGGATTTGCCCGGCTTTGTGGTGATGATGTCCACGGGTAAGGGGCGCACACCACAACCCATCGCCGCACGGCAGTGGAACAGCGGATTCCTGCCGTCGAAGTATCAGGGCGTCCAACTGCGCTCGCTCGGAGATCCTGTTCTGTACCTCACAAGTCCAAACGGCGTCACGCGTGAGCGGCAGGGCCGCGATTTCGCCGCCATCAATGCGCTCAACAAGCAGCACGCCGCGCTCTGCGATGATCCCGAAATCGCCACCCGCATCGCCCAGTATGAAATGGCGTTTCAAATGCAAGCCAGCGTACCTGAACTGATGGACATCAGCGGTGAAGGCACCAAAACCCTCGAACTCTACGGCTGCCAGCCAGGGGACGGTTCGTTTGCCTCCAACTGTCTTCTCGCTCGCCGCCTCGCCGAGCGCGGCACCCGCTTCATCCAGCTCTATCATCGAGACTGGGACCACCACAGCCTGCTCAAGGAAGAACTGCCGCTGCGTGCCAAAGAAGTGGATCAGGCCTGCGCAGCGTTGATCAAGGATCTCAAGCAGCGCGGCATGTTTGATGACACACTCATCGTCTTCAGCGGTGAATTCGGCCGCACGCCCATGGCGCAGGGCAACAAAGGCCCCATCGGTCGCGATCATCACAACAAGGCCATGTCCATGTGGCTCGCCGGCGCGGGCATCCAGCGTGGTGTCACGTTCGGCAGCACCGATGACCTTGGCTATGCGGCGCAGGAAAACACTTGTACCGTGCACGACCTGCACGCCACGATGCTGCACCAGCTCGGCATTCAGCATGATGCCTTCACCTTCAAATTCCAAGGCCTTGACGCCAAACTCAGCGGCGTCGAAAAAGCCAGAGTCATCAAACAAATTCTCGCATGAAACCCACCGCCCTCTTTCTTTTTGCCCTAGCACTCAATGCTGCAGCCTTCGACATCAAGGTCATGGACAAAAATCACGTCGATGTGACGAACGACGGCAAAGTCGTGGCCCGGCTGATGATGGCGAATGATCTCAGCACAACGGAAAAGCATCACGCTACCTACAAGCCCTATCTGCATGTTTTTGATGCGACCGGAGCCACACGTCTCACGAAAGGTCCGGGCTTTAACTTCACGCATCATCGCGGCATCTTTGTCGGATTCAGCAAGATCAGCTACAATGGCAAATCCTATGACCGCTGGCATATGAAGGGTGGCGATCAGGTGGTGACGAAGGTTACGCCTGGCGACTCCAGTTTTACGGCGGCCATCGACTGGCAGGGAGAAACCAAAGAAGCCTTTCTTACTGAAGAGCGCCGCTTCACCTTCACCGCGCCTGCGAAACCGTTCTATCTGGGTATCGACATGACGAGCGCCATCAAGCCAGCCAGTGGTGAGGCTGAGATCAGTGGTGATCCTGAGCATGCTGGCGCGCAGTTCCGCCCATCAGAATTGGTGGACACGAAAACGACGACTTACATCTTCCCCGGCGAGAATATCGACGCACACAAAGTCAAAGACCTGCCATGGGCCGCCGAGGTCTTCACGGTGGAAGGCAGGACTTTCACGGTGGTGATTCTCAATCATCCTGACAATCCGAAAGAAACCGCCACCTCGGCCTACCGCGACTACGGTCGCTTCGGCATGTTTCCGAAAGGCAAGGCCACCGCTGAGGCTCCGTTCAAGCTGCATTACCAGTGGCTCGTTGCGGAAGGCGATGTGCGCGATGCTGCGGTATTTCAACAAGCGTGGAATACCTTCGCAGGAAAGAGCGATCCCGTGCCGACACTGACGATCAAAGGCTCGGAGCAGCCAAAGCCGAAGAAGGCCAAATGAGGTGGTAACAACGACGCCAGAAATATCAAGATTAGTCATTGAGCGACTAGGATTTCACTCGGCATTATGGTTTGGTGACGCCACCTCCACATAAACCAAAAAACCGCACCTCCATGCCTCCCCCAAGGTTTCACTCCCACGTCCTGCGTTCGTCGCTGTTCATTCTGGCGTCGTCATTCCTGCCGTCCGCACAAGCCGTTCATCAAAAGAACGCCGGCCCGGAGAAGGTCGAACTGAAGTTCAATCTGCCACCGCCGGTGCCGCTTTCACCGGAGGAGGCGATGAAGACCTTCAAAGTCGAAAAGGGTTTCCACATCGAACTCGTCGCGAGCGAGCCAATGATCGAGTCGCCGGTGGCCATGAGCTTTGATGATCAGGGACGGCTCTATGTCGTCGAAATGCGCGGCTACATGCACGATCTCGAAGGTGCTGGCGAAAAAGAACCCACGGGCCGCGTCTCGCTGCTCGAAGACACGGATGGCGATGGCCGCATGGACAAGGCGACACCGTTTCTCGACAACCTGGTCATGCCACGTGCCGTACTGGCTGTGAATGGAGGGGCCTTGATCGCCGTGCCTCCGAATTTGTATTTCTGCAAAGACACCGACGGTGACGGCAAAGCGGACGTGAAAGATGTCGTTGCGACCGACTTCGGCACACAAGGCGGACAGCCGGAGCACATGGCCAACACACCCGTCTGGGCGATGGACAATGCCATCTGGAGCGCGGGTTACTCCACACGGTTCAAATTGCGCAGTGGCGTGTGGCAAAAGGACACCGGCCTCGGTCGCGGCCAATGGGGCCTGTGCCAGGACGACTTCGGCAGACTCTACTTCAACTACAACTCCGACATGCTGCGCGCTGATCTGCTGCCCACGGAGGCCTTCACTCGCAATCCCCTGCTGCGCAATGCGACGAGCATCAATGCCAAGCTGGCAGCGGATCAAACGCTCTATCCTTCACACCCCACACCCGGCGTGAATCGTGGGTATGATCCGAAATCACTGCGTGCCGACGGCACCCTGGCCAGACCGACCGGCACCTGCGGCGCTCTGATCTATCGCGGCGATGCTTTCCCCACTGCCTATCGTGGCAATGCCTTCGTGCCCGAGCCCTGCGCAAATCTGGTGAAGCGCTTCACGATGAGCGAAAAGGACGGCATCGTGAAGGCAACCAACACCGCGAAGACCACCGAATTTCTCACCTCCACCGATGAGCGTTTCCGCCCAGTACAGGCCGCGAACGGCCCTGATGGCGCGCTTTACCTCGTGGACATGTACCGCGGCATCATCCAGCACCAGAGCTTCCTCACTCACTACCTCATTGCAAACATCGAGGCTCGCAAACTGGAGACACCGTTCAATCAGGGCCGCATCTGGCGCATCGTGCCAGACTCGAAAGAGCGCCCGCAGCCGGTGAAAGTGAGCAAAGACGTAAACCTGCTCACGCATGCCAACGGCTGGGTGCGTGACACCGCGCAGCGTCTCATCGTCGAATCTGGCGATGCTGCCACAGTACCCGCGCTGAAGGAAATGATCACCAACAAGTCTGCGCTCGCGCGTCTTCATGCTTTGTGGACACTCGACGGCCTTGCTGCAGTCACACCGGATCTGCTGCGTCTCGCATTGACCGACAAAGACGCTCAGGTGCGTGCAGCAGCCGTGCGAATTTCCACTCGTGACCTCGCCCTGGATTTGATCGCGCTGGCGGCAGAAAAAGACGCGCTTGTCCTCGCACATCTCGCCATCAAGCTCACCTCCTTCAATTTGCCGGATGCCGATACCGCCGTGGCCAAACTGCTCGCGAGCAATGGCAAAAATACTTTGATACTCGAAGGCGCTTTGACTGGCATGCGCGGCAGGGAAGCTGCCTTTGCCAAGCTCATGGCCGGACAACTCACTAAAGACAACAGCGTGCAGATCATGCCAGTCATGGAGGCCTTGGGCTCGCTTCTGGCGCAGGCCAACAAAGCCGGGCCGTTTGAAGAGATGCTCGAACTCGCCGCCGCTCAGCCCCAAGGTGGAGCGATGCAGGTCGCAGCGATCAAAGGACTCGCCAGCAACGGCGGCGACCCCAAATCCAAAACGCCCGCAAAGCTGCTCTGGCTCGAAGCCGAGCCTGCCTCATTGAAAACGCTCAAGTCAGCCATGAGCGACAAGGCGGGAACCAAGCTGTTTGCAAGTGTCGCGGCACGTCTCGCATGGCCAGGCAAACCAGGCGCTCCAGCACCTCCCAAAATCGTTCCCCTGAACGAATCACAGACAGCCTTGTTTGAAAAAGGCAAAACCGTCTATGCCACCCTTTGCGCAGCCTGCCATCAGCCTCATGGCTTCGGCCTCGATGGTCTCGCCCCGCCGCTGGTGGACAGCGAATGGGTGCTCGGCAAGCCGGAGATCCTCACCCGCATCGTCCTCAACGGACTCGCTGGTCCGCTGAAAGTCAGCGGGCGTAGTTTCAACCTCGCCATGCCTCCGCTGCCACAGCTCACCGACGAGGACATCGCCGGCGTGCTGACCTACATCCGCCGTGAGTGGGAACACACCGGCTCACCTGTCGAAATCAAAGCCGTCACCACCCTGCGCGAGCAAAACAAAGGACGCATGGCGATGTGGACGGAAGAGGAATTGAAAAACCTCGGGAAGAAACCCGTTACCAAATGATCATGAACACGCCGTCACCACTCCATCGTCGCGCCTTTCTCGGTAGAGCCTCGCAGGGCCTTGGAGCGGTGGCGCTGGCATCTCTGCTGCGACCAGCCCATGCCGCACCGGTGCGTGGCATTCTCGGCACTCTGCCCCTCCCGCAAAAGGCGAAGCGGGTGATCTGGCTCACCATGGCAGGCGGGCCGTCTCATCTGGAGACGTTTGATCCCAAACCGAAACTTGCCGAAATGGATGGCAAGCCGATGCCCGAATCGTTTACGAAAGGGCAGCAGCTTGCGCAGTTGCAAGGCAAGCCGTTGAACTGTTTCGGGCCGCAGCATCCGTTTGCTAAATTTGGGAAGAGCCAAACGGAAATTTGCGCACTGTTTCCGCAGATCGGCAGTGTGATCGACGACATCTGCCTGATCCGCTCGATGACGACGGACGCGATCAACCACGACCCGGCACACATGTTCATGAACACCGGTTCACAGATCGCGGGTCGCCCCAGCATGGGCTCGTGGATCACCTACGGCCTCGGCACCGAGGCGGCGGATCTCCCGGGCTTCGTGGTGCTCACTTCGCTCGGCAAGGGCGGGCAGAACCAGCCCATCGCCGCACGGCAGTGGAGCAGCGGCTTTTTGCCATCGAAGTATCAGGGAGTGCAACTGCGTGCGCAGGGCGATCCGGTGCTGTATCTCACCAGCCCAAACGGCATCTCGCGTGATCAGCAAGGTCGCGACGTTGCGGCAGTCAACGCGATCAACAAGCAGCACGACGCTCTCGTGGATGACCCCGAAATCGCCACTCGCATCGCTCAATATGAGATGGCCTTCCAAATGCAGGCCAGCGTGCCTGATTTGATGGATGTGACCAAAGAAGGCGCGAAAACCCTGGAGCTATACGGCTGCCAGCCGGGCGATGGCTCTTTCGCATCCAACTGCCTGCTCGCACGCCGCCTCGCCGAGCGCGGCACGCGCTTCATCCAGCTCTACCACAAAGACTGGGACCATCATGGCGGCGTCAAAGAAGGCGTGGCGCTCAAGGCGCAGGAAGTTGACCGCGCGTGCATGGCGCTCATCACCGATCTCAAGCAACGCGGCATGCTCGAAGAGACCCTCATCGTATGGGCCGGAGAGTTTGGCCGCACCCCGATGTCGCAGGGCGGCAGCGGCCGCGACCACCACAACAAGGCCATGTCCGTTTGGCTGGCAGGTGCAGGCATCCAGGGCGGCATGGTCCATGGAGCCACCGACGATCTCGGCTATGCTGCCGTCGACAAAGTCACCACCGTTCACGATCTGCACGCCACCATGCTGCATCAGCTCGGCATCAATCACGATGCGTTCAGCTTCAAGTTCCAAGGCCTGGATGCACGACTCAGCGGCGTGGAAGGTGCGAAGCTGATCAAGGACATTCTCGCGTGAAATGAGCTTCCGCACCTTTGAATCAGCTTCCATCGGCAACGGCATTCATCACGTTACTGTGAAGTCAGTGGCACTGCACCGTCGGGCTGACATCAGCTTCTACGTGCCGCCAGACGTGACCGTGGAGAAACTGCCGCTCGTCATTCTGTTGCACGGCGTTTACGGCAGCCATTGGGCGTGGCTGTACAAAGGCGGAGCACATCAGGTCCTGGACCGGCTGATCAAAGAAGAGAAGCTACCGCCGATGATGCTGGCGATGCCCTCAGATGGCCTGTGGGGCGATGGCTCGGGCTACGTGAGGCACCGCGATGCCGATTACGCTAGCTGGATCGTGGATGAAGTTCCAGACGCTGCTGCGGAGATTGATCCACGCTGCAAGGATGCGCCTCGTTTCATCGGCGGTCTCTCGATGGGTGGGTACGGCGCACTGCGGCTTGGATTGCTAAACCCGAAAAAATTTGCCGGTATCAGTGCTCACAGCAGCATCACGGACGTGCCGCCACAGATGCGGGACTTCGTGGAAGAATCACTGGCAGAGTTTGATCTGACGGAAACAGAACCGCTGGCGGTGATTGAATGTGCGAAACTGTGTTCACGACTCCCTCATCTGCGCTTTGATTGTGGCACCGAGGACATCCTGATCGAACACAACCGCAAGCTGCATCGCGATCTGGAAGCTGCGGGCATCCCGCACGTGTATGAGGAGTTTCCCGGCGGACACACGTGGGAATACTGGAATACACACGTTGCGGACACGTTGCTTTTTTTCAAAGCTTGTCTCGGTGTCTAACGACTACTTCCTCACCGACCTCGCTTTGTCCGTGTAAAACACCATCGGCAGGCTCAGGTGTTCCTTGTCCCCCACGGTCTGGCCGACGAGCGGTATGAGGTTCTTGAAAGGAAACTCGGGGCTGGGGGAAAAATCGCGGTCGAAGGCGAGCATGGGCCCACGAACGATGAGATCACGCCACTCGGCATAGGGGCCGGTATAGATGTCGGTGATGCGTTCGACTTTGGCGGAGACAGGCGTCATGACGAAACCGGCCAGCTTCACACCGCGCGCGTCGGCTTTTGATTTCATGACTTCATAGTCGCCGCGCTGGGTGCAAAGATCCACACAGGGCACATCGCCATACCAGGAGATGAATGCGGGCGAATCGGAGATGACGAACTCATTCCTCTCCATGAGCTGGCGCAAAATGGAAACGCGTTCCGGTAGGAAGGGCGGCCAGTGAGGCGGAATTTTGCCGCCCATGGTAAGACCAAACTTCATCAGCACGGGCAGATTCACCGCCATCGGCATCGCGGTGATGAGCAGTGCCACCAGCGGCGCGCCCCAGCGCGCCATGAGGTCGCCGGACATTTGAAAGCGGGACCACATCACCACCAGCATCGCCGCACCGAAGGTGCACATGGCGGGCATAAGCACGATGTAGAGGGCGTTGTCGTCCTTCTCTTTGTCGGGCAGACCGATGAGCCCCATGCCGATGGCCACACAGGCGAAAACAACCGCCAGCGTCCACCGTGCAGAGGCCGCATCAGCCTTGCGAAAGCGGTGCATGAGGGCAAGAAAAAAGAGCAGCGCCGGCACGACATATCCCAGATGCGCCATGAGCAACCCCAGTTGGCCCTGCCAGCTGAGGCCGAGACGCCGTAGCAGGTCATCCACCTGCAGCAGCGGCACGCTGGGTGTGAAGTCACGCAGCAGTAGATCATGCGACACAGCGGAGGATTGCGCTTGGAACAAGGCCTTGATGCCACCGAGCGGATCACCGCAGAGCTGAAGGTTCCACCAGCCCCATGCGGCCAGTGTCAGCACCGGGAACAAGGCCAACACAAAGGAACCCGCCCTGCCTCGTGGCAGAAACACCGCAACGCCGATGATGACCCCCAGCACGATCCACAGCGCCATCCAGTGCGTGAGCACCATCAGCGAACAAACGATCCCCAGCAGCGTAAGCGGCACAAACGTGCCACGATTTTCCACCGCACGTCCCGCCGCCGACGCATACAGACGAAACGCCAGCGCAAACAGCAGCACCAGCAGCGCACGCGGCGCACCGCTGACCATGAGCTCCCATGCCGGCTCGCATACCAGCAGCGCGATGGCGGCGATGGCTGCGACTTGTTCGTCAAACAACCTCCGGGCGGCGCCATGCGTGAAGAAAATCGTCAACAGATACCACGTCACGCCAAAACACGCGATCACGCGGTCCAGCATAAAAATCGCCCCGCCAGTAACCGGATCATAAACCTGCCAGGGCTTCATGAAGCGAAACGCCACCGACCACAGCAGTGGCTGGAGCGGCGGCTGCACGGTCTCCGGCATCGCCAGAGGCGTGGGCTCTTTCTGCGCCGACTCCATCTGCGACCAGGCGTAAGGCTCGATCACGTGCGTCTGATACGAGCCCGTCCGGGCGATCTGCCTCGCGAGCTGCGCCTGATTCATGCCTTCAGCACTGCTCAGTCCGCGAAAAGTCACAAACACATGCAGCAGCGCCATCACGATGGCGGCGGCATAAAACACCAGTCGAAGCAGCGCGCCGGGGCCGGAGGAGTTGGGAGACATGGGCGTTACATGCCACAGCCAGCCCCTGCGTGCCAAGAACGATCTCGCGGCTCACTGATGTGGCTCGAAAATCACCCCGGCGCACTGGCTCTGCCCGTCCGCGCCTGCACAGCGCCAGTGCCAGCGCACCACAGGCTTCACAAAAGAGCCCAGTTTTCCTTCCAAAATGCGGAACTGCCCCAGCAGTTCGCCACCATCACGCACCTCCAGCGAACGCGCAGCCACCGTGCCTGACAGAGTGCCGCCCCTTTCCAAGGTCACCGGCCCTTCACACACGAAATCGCCCGAAGCATGGCCTGCGACGGTGATCGAACGCGCCCTCACCTCCTGCAAAAACGTCACCTCACAGCCTGCGGCCACTTCGAGACGGTCACACACCACGTAGTCAGCGATGAGTCCGTCCGTGTCGATCGTCCGTGAACGCAGCTCCGGTGATTCCTGCTCGATACGCTGCAGCTTTTTCATGCAGATCGGGCAGGAAGGGGTGGCGAAATCTCCTGCGGCGGCGACGACGAAGAGAAAATCACTTTTAGCACTTGGCAGGCCCCGCACGGCGGCATCCAGCGCGACAGCATCCACCGCTTCGATACGCAGTTCCCGCGCCGTGCTGAGCGCAGCCGGGCTGAAACCCGCAGGCGCAATCAAAATGCCACGGGTGTCGCGTGCGGTGCGCACCTCCTGTGCAAAACGCTGCACCGTCTCCGGCGTCGCCCCCCATTCGTTCCACGAGGCGGTTTTCACAAGCGCCCTCCGCGCTTTCGCCGACTTGGGCTCCTCAATCATGCCAAACAGCACCGCACCGTCCGGCATGATGCGTGATCCAGCCAGTTCGCAGCCTGCTTCCACTGCAAGCGCACGTGCCAGTTCTGAAATGCGCGCCCAGTCCAGGCACGCAATCAGCTCCGGCGACCACCCAGCCAGCCGGTCCACCCCGCCACTCTGCAGCGGCGAGAAACCTGCTTCTTCAAGAGTGACAAACGGATCGAGCATAGGGGATGACTGGCAGCCGGGTTTCCAACAATAAAGGTGGTACCCATGCACATTCAAGGCGGGCACCAACCAACCATTGATCCAGCCATCCGGCAATCGGGCATCCAACAACTGCCAGCAAGCAATCCGCCTTGCCGCCTCCCCAAAACCCTGTTTCTTCCGCGACTCATGTCAAAGGCCGTCAAAACAGAAGAAACCAAGTTTTTCCACACCGGTAGCGCCAAGGAACCCTTCAAGTTCGCCTCCGGTGCCGAGCTACCTGAAATCACGGTCGCCTACGAAACTTACGGCAAGCTCAATGCCACCAAATCAAATGCCATCCTGCTGTTCCACGCTCTTTCCGGCAGCCAGCATGCCGCAGGCGTCACCACCGAGGTGCCAGGCACCGATGAACGGTGGACGGTGGACTGCCACAACGGCTGGTGGGATCTGTTCATCGGCCCCGACAAGGCGCTGGACACCAAGCGCTACTTCATCATCTGCGCAAACTACCTCGGCGGCTGCTACGGCAGCAGCGGGCCGGCTTCGATCAATCCCGCCACCGGCAAACCCTACGGCAGCACCTTTCCCGAAGTGCGCACGAGCGATGTCGTGAAGTCCCAGCTCGCCCTGCTCGACAGCCTCGGCATCAAAACCCTCCACGCCGTCATGGGTGCCTCCGTCGGCGGCCTGCTGGCGATCAATCTCGCCACCCTGCATCCAGAGCGTGTCAGACTCGTCGTCCCCATCGCCAGCGGCTGCCGCACCACGGTGCTCACACGTCTCACGCTGTTCGAGCAGGTGCTCGCCATCGAGAACGACCCGCACTTTCAAGGCGGCGATTTTTATGAAGACAAGGCACCCGAGTATGGTCTCGCGCTCGCACGCATGATCAGCCACAAGACCTTTGTGCATCTCGACGCCATCGAGCGCCGTGCGCGGAAGGATGTGAAGCACGGCGGCGACACGCTTTCCTGGTATCGCGTCCAGCACAACGTCGAGAGCTACATGCTGCATCAGGGCAAAAAATTCGTGAAACGCTTCGATGCCAACACCTACCTGCGCATTGCTGACATGTGGCTGCGCTACGACCCGCTCGGGGATGCCGGAGTGGAAACGTATGCGGAACTGTTCGCCCGCAGCGCCGCCGCCGGGCAGCACTACCTCGTCTTCAGCATCGACAGCGACTTCTGCTTCTATCCCGAGGAGCAGGCGGAACTCGTCAGCCACCTCGAAAAAGCCGAGGTCTCCAACATGCACATCACCGTGCACTCCGACAAAGGCCACGACTCCTTCCTCCTCGAACCGCAGCTTTACACCCCGCATCTCTCGTTCACGCTTGATGGCCGCTGGAACAAAGGCTCCGTGGATCGTCCGGTGCAGGAGGTCGAATAACCACCCATGTCCATGCAACTCACATTCCTCGGCACCGGCACTTCCGTCGGCATTCCGGTGATTGGCTGTGACTGCGCGGTGTGCCGCAGCACCGACCCCAAGGACAAGCGGCTGCGTAGTTCCGTTTACATCCACACGCCGGAGGCGGCGTGGGTGGTGGACACCGGGCCGGATTTCCGCATGCAGTGCCTGCGTGAAAACATCCGCAGCCTGGATTCCGCCATCTTCACGCATCCGCACATGGACCACCTCACCGGCTTCGATGATCTGCGTCGTTTCACCACCGAGGCGGATCACTTCCTGCCAATCTACGGCACACCGGAATGCCTCACCGTGCTGGAGCGCATGTTCATCTACGCCTTCAATGGAGAGAACCGTTATCGCGGCTATTTGAAGCCCTTCCCGAAACCGGTTCACGGCCCGTTTCATCTTGGCGAAACAACGATCATCCCACTGCCCGTGCTGCACGGCAAGGTGGACACCATCGGCTATCTGTTTGATCGCGGTGGCAAAAAGCTCTGCGCCTACATCCCCGACTGCAAGACGCTGCTGCCGCAGTCTCTCGAAGCGCTTCGAGGAGTCGATACGCTCATCATCGACGCCCTGCGCCACACACCGCACCCCACGCACATGAGTTTTGAAGAAAGCCTGGCCGTGCAGCGCGAGCTCCAGCCGCGCCAGACCTGGTTCACCCACATCCAGTGCGAGATCATGCACTCTGTGGAAGACCCCAAGCTGCCTCCTGGCGTGAACATCGCCTACGACGGCCTCAAACTGGAGTGGCCTTGAACAACTTTGATCCGCAGGAATGACGAATAAAATCCCAATGACGAAGTACGAGCAGCACGTTGTTTCCGTGCGCTCAGCCCTGCATATAACTCATTTGTCATTCATTCGTCATTTCCTTATCCTCCTTCTTCTCACGGTCTCCGCACGTGCCCAGCTCATCGCCGAATGGGATGCCGCTGCGGAAACCGCCGTCATTTTCAATCCAGATTTCCCCGGCTCAGCGAAACTCGCCGCCTACTACGCCGAACAGCGCCACATTCCCAAGGAGCGAGTCATCGGACTGCGCTGCTCGCAAGAAAATTCCATCTCACGCATTGAATTCGAAACGCAACTGCGCAAACCGCTGCTCCAGCTCTTTGAGGCCCGTCATTGGTTTACCGCAGAAGCTCGCATGCCGGACAAGCCGCTCACCGGCGACGGCATCCCCTCCCCCACGACCCCGTCCCACAAGGTGCGCGTACTGGTGCTCATGCGCGGCGTCCCTTTCCAAATCCGCCGTGCAGCACAAAATCCAAAGCAATCGCAGGAAGACGAGGCCAGTGTCGATTCCGAACTGACCGCGCTCGGCCTCGACAAGCCACCCATCCCAGGCGGCCTGCGCAATCCCTACTTCGATCAGCAGACTCGTTTTTCCCATGCCCCAAAATCATCAGGACTCCTGATCGTGGGTCGGCTCGACGGACCGGATGACCCCACGGTGAAACGCATGATCGACGATGCGATTTATGCCGAGTCAAACGGACTGCTGGGCCGTGCCGTCATTGATCTCGCTCAGAAAACCGGCGCCTATCAGGAAGGAGAGGACTGGCTCAAGAACAGCGCCGAATCTTATCGCCGCGCTGGCATTCCCGTGTTCATCGACCGCGCCGCAGACGTGCTGCGTGATGAATGGCCGCTGCCTGACACGATTTTTTACTTCGGCTGGTACACCGATCACATCATCGGAGCTCTGGCTTCACCCACGTTTCGTTTCAAGCGTGGTGCCATCGCCTGCCATCTGCATTCGTTCAGCGCCAGCATCATCCGTTCACATGAGCAGGCCTGGGTCGGCCCGCTTCTCTCGCACGGAGCCGCCGTCACCTTTGGCAATGTGTTTGAGCCCTACCTCGCGCTCACAATGCACTTCGACATCTTCAACAAGCGCCTCCTCGAAGGCTTCACTGTGGGCGAAGCTGCATGGAATGCCACGCCAGCGCTGTCATGGATGAACGTCGTTCTGGGCGATCCATTGTACCGCCCGTTTGGCAAAGGCAGCGGAGCAAAGCTCGGCGAAGGTGCCGACCGCGACTATGCGCTCTATCAAGGCTTGGCGCTGCGTGTGGCGGGCGAGCCTGATAGTCACATCAAGACCGCACTCACCGAATTCGCCGAGAAACGTCATCGCCCACGCCTGCTCGAACTCACCGCTCTGCTCTCCGCCGTTCAGTCCAAGCTCCCACAGGCCATCGATCTGCTCGAACACGCCGAATCCACCACGCAGGATGCGGCCTCGCTGCTTCGCTTGAAGCTGTATCGGGCTGAAATGCTCCACCGCAGTGAAAAAGCCGATGCCGCACGCAAGCTGCTGCGCGAGACCCTGAAAGACGACCGCTTCAAAGCACAACCCTCCCGGATTGCCGCCGAGTCCCTGCTCAAGGACATCGGCGGATGAAAAGCCCCTGCCTGATAGAATGCAGTTAAAGTGGCAGTCTGTGCTAAAACCCGAGGCCCATCGCACGTTTGAAGATAGCCGCCCATTCCCACCAATCCATGAAGATCACCACCACCGTTTTGCTTTCACTTTGCCTGACCCTCGCGGCCAGCGCTGAAATCCGCATCTGGAAGGACGCCTCAGGTGCCCACGAAATCAAAGCCGAACTCGTCAGTGTAGCAGGAGGCAAAGTCACCCTGAAGCGTGAAAACGGCGCCATGCTCACCCTGGCAGTCTCCTCCCTCAGCAAGGCGGATCAGGCTCTCCTCGGCGGCTCCTCCAGCAGCAGCGCAGGCGGTGCCGCTCCCGGCGACTGGCCGCAGTGGCGCGGCCCCGACCGTAACGATGTCTCGAAAGAAACGGGGCTGCTCAAAAAGTGGCCCGCTGCCGGTCCGAAGCGCGTGTGGGTGAGTGAAGATGCCGGGCTCGGCTATTCCGGTTTCGCCGTTGTCGGCGGCAAGCTCTACACCATGGGATTGTACGATGCTGAGGAGAAGCTCATCTGCATCGACACCACCACCGGCAAAAAGCTGTGGGAAACCGCAGTCGGCCCGATTTTGAAAAACGGCTGGGGTGATGGACCTCGTGCCACCCCCACCGTCGCCAATGGCAAGGTCTATGCCACGGGCGGCACTGGCGAAATCATCTGTGCCGATGCTGAGACGGGCAAGGAAGTCTGGAAAAAGAGCCTCACCAAGGATCTCGGCGGCAAAGTTCAGAGCTGGGGCTACACCGAATCTCCGCTCGTGGATGGTGATCTCGTCATCGTGACTCCTGGCGGTGCCCAGGGCGCTGTCGCCGCACTCGATGCCAAGACTGGCAAGGTCGCATGGCAGACCAGCGACGTGACGGAGAATGCCCAATACTCCTCCGTCATCCCCATCACTCAAGGGGGTGAGCGCGAATACGTGCAACTGCTCATGAACAGCATCCTGGGTGTCTCCAAAACGGGCAAGGTGCTCTGGAAAAGCGAATTCCCAGGCAAGACCGCTGTGATTCCTACGCCCATCTACAGCGACGGTCAGGTGTATGTGGCCGCCGGTTATGGTGTCGGTTGCAAGTCGGTGAAAATCGAAGGTGGCAACGTCACTGAAGTTTATTCCAACACCAACATGGTCAATCACCACGGCGGCGTGATCCTCATCGACGGACTACTTTACGGCCACTCCGACAAAGGCGGCTGGACCTGCCAGGACTTCAAAACTGGCGAGATCGTCTGGCAGGACAAAGGCATCGGCAAAGGCGCCGTGACCAGCGCGGATGGCATGCTCTACTGCCAGGCGGAAAATGACGGCACCATCGCCCTCGTAGAAGTTTCCAAAAGTGGCTGGAAAATGGTCAGCAGTTTCAAACTCGAAGCCACCTCCTCCCAGCGCAATCCCAAGGGCAAGATCTGGACGCACCCGGTCATCAGCAACGGCAAGCTTTACCTGCGTGACCAGGAGTTCATCTCCTGCTACGATGTGAAGAACTGATGAACAGTAGTATTCAATCTCTCGGAGGCAGGGCCGCATGGCTCTGCCTCTTTTTTGTGCTCACACACTGCGGCCCAGCACCTCGTAGCGAGTGGAAACTGCTCTCAGACGAGTTTGCACCTGCATGGAAAGCCTCCGGCATGCCCGAAGAAGGCAAAGTGTTGATCCAAGACGGCGAGATCACCTTGCAGTCCGGCCAGCCAATGACCGGCGTACGATTTGATGCATGGAATTCCGCCACCCTGCCGCTCACACGCTATGCCATCGAATACGAGGCCATGCGCGTGGAAGGGAACGACTTCTTCGGCACCGTGACGTTCCCGGTGAATGAATCCCATGTCTCTCTCATCGTCGGCGGCTGGGGCGGCACCCTCGTGGGTATCTCGAGCATCGATGACATGGACGCCGGCGAGAATAACACCCGTGGCAACGCCTACTTTGAAAACAACCGCTGGCACAAGGTGCGCGTCGAAGTGCGCGATGATGACCTGCGCGCCTGGATCAATGACAAGCTGTTCGTCAATACCAGCATCAAAGGTCACAAGCTCGGTCTGCGAAGCGGCGACATTGAAAAATGCCTCCCCTTCGGCTTCGCCAGCTTTGCCACGCAGTCGCGCATACGCGGTGTGCTGATCCGCCGCCTCTAAACTATCCGACCTGCGGCTTGACCTTGCAGGGCCACCCCATATCCTCCGTACTCATGGCAACCGAGCATTTTCAACGAGGTCAGGTCATATTCCGTGAAAACGACAAGTCCAAGGAGGCTTACTTCATTGTCAGCGGATTGGTCGAGATTTCCATCAACACCTCCCATGGCGTCCAGTCACTCGCCCAGATCGGGCCGGGTGAAATTTTCGGAGAGATGGGCATGATCATGGACCGCCCGCGCTCAGCCACCGCCACCGCCTTGGAGAACACCGCGCTGGAGACCATTGCTGAAGCGGAGTTTGAACAGCAGATCATCCAGCGCTCCGACCGCCTGCATGTGTACCTCGCCACGCTGTTTGAGCGCATCCGCAAGACCGACCTGCTGCTGACCACGACCACCAATGTCACTGTGCCGCTGGTGACCAAACCCAAACCGGACAAGGAGCCCGTCTTCCGGGTGAAGCTTCGTTCGAACTACGAGGAAACCAGCTTCGACCATCCAGCGGTCGAGAAAACGATCACCAAGCTGCCCTTCCGTGTCGGTCGCACTTACTTCGACACCGCAGTGTCATCTCTCGCCCGCAACGATCTTTCCATCGAGGAGCCGCATCCTTATCAGCTCTCGCGTAATCATTGCGAGATCGATTTCGAGCACGGTCATTTCGTCCTGCGTGACCGCGGCAGCAAACTCGGCTCATGGGTAAATGGCGAGCACGTCAGTGTGGACGCAGGCTGCATCACCAGCCTGCTGAAAACTGGCGAAAACAAAATCATCTTCGGCAACGCCGACAGTCCGCACCGCTTCACCATCACGATTGAGGAACTGGAGTGAATGTGGGCTCAAAGCTCACGCAGCCTGCGGGAGATCATGTTCTGTGACTGCCTCAGATCAAGAATCGCTCCCACCATCACTCGGCTGCCGATAATCGTGTAGAAAATGCCCAGTCACGTTTTGGTGACCACCAGCCGTCGAATGTGCCCCAGATGATGAACCGGACCCGCTTCGGGGAAGGCCCGTATAATCCCCAGCGCATTGTCAACACGATGATAAATGCGTTCGCTCCATCCGCCGTAAATGCTCAGCAAATCCCCCTGCGCGCCCTGTAGCAAAACGATTTCATGTCGGTTCACGGCAACCGGAATTTGAGTTTAAACTCATCCAGAGTCATCGACGTGCTGGAATCACGCTCATAGTCGGCAAACCGCTGCTCCACGATCTTCAGCAACGCGTCGTCCGTCGGCAATTGCTCCTGCAGGGCATCCACCTCATCCCAGAGCTCGACAGCTAGCTGCCACTTTTCTTGAAGGTTCAGGCCCGTCAAAGCAGGAATCTGTTCGGCGATCATGCGTGAGACTGCCACAGCGCCCAAACATCTCAACATCCGAATTGCCCCACCAGACATCGGCTTTCGTGCCATGCTGGAGTATGGACTGCATGCGGCACATCTCTGCCAGCTCCCCGTTCACTTTCGACAACGCCGACAGCCCATATCGCTGTACGATCGCGATTGAGCAACTGCCGTGAGTAGCTGCGTTCGCCAGAACGCGGAAGCCCGGCATGTAGCGAAACGACTCCCAAGCTCTGGCGAGCTTGGCTACAGGCTGCGCTTCACCTCATCCGCGCGATAGCCAAAGCCCGGCCCACTGAGCGTGCTTAGGTCCACGATGCCGTTGCGGCGCTGGAACAAGCCTGGGTGAATCTCCTGCTCGGGCAGTGAAGCGTCGGGATAGAACTGCATCGCATTGCACTCCACACCCTGGATCGTCCCGGCATGCGCGGCGAGGCGGACGTGAGGGATCATCGCGAGCATCGGGTTCGTCAGATCCTGCACCATGAGCGGCATGCCATGCGCTTTGGCCCAGCACAGGCTCAGCAACGCGCCGGTCTGGGTTTTGCAGGTCTTCAAAGCCACACCGGACCAGCCGAGGCGGCGCCCTAGGCGCACAAACTCCCAGTCGTGCGCGCTCTCGTCGAGGAACAACGGCTTGCGCGCCGAGACGCTGCGCACGTCGATTTGATGCGCCTCAAGATCATACGGAAATGGCTGCTCCACATACAAGGTACGGGCAAAAATCTCCGGCTCGTCGCGCAGCAACCGGTCGAGGATGTCATTCACATAACCCGGCTCCTTGACCGTGCAGTTAAAGTCCGCGCTGAGCCACTTGACGCCACCGGCAAAACCGATGCGACCAATGCGCTGCATGCGCTCAAAATCCCACGCTGCATCCGTGCCGCGCAGCTTCACTTTGAGGCATGTCAGGCCGTCGCGTTTGATCCAGTCTGCCAGCAGCAGCGGGTGCTCGTCTTTCGGCTCGGTGCCGTTCAAATCCGACGCCTCCAACGCGTCCACACCACCCACGAGATGCCAAACCGGCAGTTGCTTCGGCGCATCCATCACCAGATAATCCTGCGGGTAGCGTCCCTTGAAATCGATGCCGCTGCCCGCTTCTGGCGTGATGAACGCGGAGAGATCGCGGTTCATGAATTCCGCATTGTACGTGGAGTAGATGTCGCGGTTGTGCAGCACGCCATAGGCGTCATGCACGGCGATGTCGAAGGCGCTGAAGGCTACGAGCGAACCGAGGTACGGCATTTCATCGCCACCTGCAGCCGCATTGGCTTCCTTCAAGGTCGCCGCCAGCGGGCCGTGCATGAAATCCTGGCCGATCTCCATCGGGTGGCCGCTGAAGCCACTCTCCACCAAACGCTTTGCCAGCAGAGTGGAAAAATCCTGCATGCGTTGCGCACGCACCGCCACACTCAGAGTACTGGGCCAGACCCAGGACACACTGAGTGGTGTCTCGCCCCAGCCTTGGGCGGATTTACCATTCCGGTCCTCCACAGTCACCCGCACCCGCAGGCAAACCACATTTGCCACGGTCTCCGGGCCAAACTTCAATGGCACACGCATCGTGACGGGCAGAAAGAAAATTTCAGCGGCGGTGACACGGACATCAGTGGGCTTGGTGGTGGGCATGAGTGCAAAATGAAGCGCCTATGCGGGGCCGCAAAGAAAACATTGCCGTGGCGATGTGCTTCCGCTTCATTCTTCCACATGCGCATTTGGGATCTGCACTGTCACCTTTCCGGGGTTCCGGGCCTCACACCGGAGGAACGCCTCAGGGCGCTCGTCGTTTATGCCGACCGCATGGGCATCGAACGGCTGTGTGTTTACATGGGCCTGAAGTGGTCACAGGACCCCTCCCCCGCCGATCTAGTGCAGCAAAACAATGAAGTGTTGCGTGCCATCGCGAAGTTCCCTGATCGTGCGTTTGGGTTTGTTTATATCAGCGCCAAATATCCGGCGGAAAGTCTTGCCGAACTGGAACGCTGCGTGGCCAATGGTCCGATGGTGGGTGTGAAGCTATGGGTGGCGGAAAAATGCAGCGTGTCCGCCATCGATTCGATCATCCGCCGCGCCGCCGAACTGAAAGCCGTCATCTTCCAGCACACCTGGTTCAAAACCAACGGCAACTATCCCGGCGAATCGAGCCCGGACGATCTCGTCGCGCTGGCAAAACGTTTCCCCGATGTACCCATTATCTGCGGCCACACCGGCGGCACCTGGGAGCTGGGCATTCGTGCCATTCGTGCCCAGACCAATCTCTATGCCGATCTCGCCGGCTCAGATCCCACC
>NZ_JAQSEA010000047.1 GCF_029946185.1 Prosthecobacter sp. | reverse complement strand
CAATGGATCGTGGTATGACCTCCTCATACCCGCCATGTCGGAAATGAGTTTTGCGCACCGCTATAACCCTGCTGCAAAACTTAAAGCTGTGCTTCAAGTGCAACAAAGCGGCCTGACTTGCGTCTGGCCGCCTGCGGGAATTCACGATGAGATGCGCTGCAAGGCAACGCTATTGCAGACCGAGCGCGCGGAGCAGAACGGCGGTGAGTGCGTTGGAGACGGGCATGCCTCTGGAGCGCTGGTAGCTGTTGAGGGCACTGTAAGACTGCGGGCCGAACTGGCCATCCACAGGGCCTCTATAGTAGCCAAGGCGGGCGAGCGCCTGCTGAACGCGATAGTCATCGGAGTTCATGCGGTAGGTGTCCTGATTGCGAAACTGCGATGGAATGGCGCGATGGTTGGAATAGTAGGAGACACCGGGACGCGCATAATAATAAGGCATGTTCGGCGGCCCATAATAGTAGCCCGGGCCTGAGTAGCCGTTGCCCTTGTTCAGTTTGAACTTCGAGCTCGGATGCGAGTGATAAACCTGCTGGTCATGATCATGGTGAGGATTGCCGCGCTCACGGTGGTTGTCCTTGCCGTTGCCTTTGCCGTTGTTGCCTTTCCCGCCTTTGTCTTTGGCCTGGGAGAGGGGAGCAAGTGAGAGCAGACTAAAAGCCACGAGCGCGGCAGTTCCGAACATGGGATTGAAATGCATGGATAGTCTTTTTGTTTTCATGGAAGTGGTGTGTGGAGTTTTGGCAGAGTGATCTCAATGGAACATCGTTTTGAACTTGCGACTGACCTTGTCGAGGGTGCGGTCGAGATGGAGTCCGACGAGATTGTCTGCGCCTTTGTTCACGGCTTTTGAGCTTTCTTTGGCGAGATCGGCAAGGTGTTGCTGAATGTCCTCCAGCAGACACATGGCGCGATTGCGCGGCGGAGCTGGGGTCAGCATACGTGCGATGAGAACGGCGGCCAGACCAATGCCGGCGGCGAACAGCAACGTGCCGCCCGGATTCTTCCGGACGCAGTTTTCGAACTGAGTGACGGCCGTAGTGTTGGAAGAATGATCGGGAATGTCGCTGGGTGTGTTCATGAGGATTGTTGGGGGGAGGTGTTCTGGCAGCAGATTTCCATGACTTTGGTGGCACCCAGTGAGAGAAGGATGGGACGCACGAGCACGGCCCCGACGATGGCTGCGGTGCCAGCGATCAAGCGGGTAGGGAGAAGGTTGATGAGCCGTCCCACTCCGACAGCGGCTACCACTGCCTGGCCGGGCTCACGATGTGCAAAATTCTTGAGGTCAGCCACTGCCCGGCGAAAGCAAAGCTCTGCGGTCTGGGTGGGATTTCCATTGTTCATGAGTGGAAGTTAGGACGTCCGATATTCTCCTGCCATGGGGTGTAACCCCACCTGCTGGCGGAATGAGGAAAGGTGCTCAAATTCATGGTGCAAGACTGCGAGTAGTCGGGTTTCACCCCATGGTAAAATCGCGTGTGTCGGGCGAAAGATTGAATGGTTCATCGAAATCAAAACACGCATTCAAAGATCCTATGAAGACTTCACTACTCGTAATGTCCGCCTTGTGCCTTGTGCAATTTCCGCTGTACGCCCAAGTCACCGTTGTCGCCCCGCCACCCGCACCTTCAGGCGTCGTTGTGGTTGCCCCGGGCACCGTTGTCGTGCGTGCGGAGGACGCGTCGGTCTTCCGTCGGCAATTATCCACGGCACCCAAGACGGTGGTGGTGACGGAAACTCCGCAAAGCAAGACCACCCAGACGACCACCGTCGTTGAAACCGTTGGTCAACCGGGCCGGGTGTATAATGCAGAACGCAATGTGGTGATCGTGGAAGATCAGGGTCAACGCCGCGAGCTGCCCTATGTGACGCTGCCGGTGTTGTTTGTGAAGGGCACGGCGAAACTGCTCGATGATGAATCCAAGGCGGCGTTGCAGCAGGTGGCGGATGTGATTCTGGCGGTCAGAAAAACGGAGCCCGGCTCCGTCTATGACATCGAGGGGCACACGAGCACCGACGGCACGAGCGAGGACAACATGGAGCTGTCAGCCGCCCGTGCGAAGCGGGTCTATGATGTGCTCACCGAAACCTACGGTGTGCCAGCCACCTCTCTTAGCGCCCATGGCTATGGTGAACTCTTCCCCATGTATCCCAAGGGTAATGAAGAGGAACTGCAGCTGGACCGCCGCGTGCTGGTGGTGCGGACGAAATAAGGCTGCCGCGTGACTTGCAGGTAATCCCAGGGTCCCGCGTCTTCTCCGAGGCGCGGGATTTTTATGTCCTGTTTTGAAGTGGGGTTTCACCCCATGGCGAATGCGAAGGATGCGCGCTTAAATCAGAATAATGAGAACGTGTTTTGTCTCATTCAATCAGTTCACCTTTGACTCCCTACTGTTCTCATGAGCTACCAGGCCAGCATTCATCATCTCATCACTGGGCGGTTCCTCATGGAATGCCAGGTGGAAGGCAAAGATTTGCGCGGTGCGGAAAACGAGGCCATTGCCCGAGCGGCGCTCAAGTCACGCGGGTTGCCGCGTGAAATGGACGTGAGGCATCTGCACCAGTGCAAGGAACGCCGAAATGCCAGCGCCGATGAAGGCAAGCTGTGTGACTGAATCCATGAGTTCCGGGTAAGGTTCTTGTGCTGCTGTTTGGTTTCAGTGTGATCTGTTTGACGCCGTAACACAGACAAGGCTGACAAGTCACAGTCTGCGTATATGTCATGCCATGACCAAACGCGTTCTTGATCCTCAGCAGGCTTCCGCCACAGGAAAAACCGCCGCAGGCATGGGCTGGCTGTTATGTCTCATCACCAGCCTTTTTCTGGCGGGCTGCTCCACGTATGGGCCAGAGCGTCCGGGTGAAAAAATTTATCGTGACGTTGAGTTTGCTGCGCCGGGCGGGCGCAGGCTGTGCATGGACTTGTATGTGCCAAAGACCGCGAAACCTGCCCCCGTGGTGCTATGGATGTTTGGCGGGGGCTGGAGGTTTGGCAGCAAGGGCTACCACGTGAATGTGAGAGACCTTACCAGCGTCGGCATTGCGGTGGCTTCCATTCAATACCGATTAAGCCAGGATGCCGTGTACCCCGCGCAACTGGAGGACTGCTGCGCCGCGGCGGAATGGCTGCGCGTGAATGGTGCGCGTTATGGAATCGACGCGACGCGCATGGGTGCCAGCGGAGAGTCTTCGGGCGGCCATCTCGCGACTATGCTGGCTGCCAAGGCGGGGAAGTCGCGCATTCAGGCGGTGTGCGCGCTTTATTCACCGACCGACCTCAACGAGCTGGGAGCACTCTACGCAAAACCCGGCAAGGAGAGCCTGATCGACAAATTTTTGGGTGGGACTCTTGAGCAAAAATACGCGCTGGCCGCTGATGCGAGTCCGCTCAACTACATCAGCTCCTCACTGCCGCCGTTTCTCATCATCCATGGTGAGCGCGACAGAGTTGTTCCGCTGGAACATAGCGAGAGACTCTTCTTTGCTCTTGCTGATGCTGGGGTGGACGCCCAGTTCATCGTGGTGCCTGGCAAAGGGCATTGGTTTCGCCTGGATGATGCTCAATTCTCCGAGGTTTCGCGGTTTTTCCAAGTGAACCTCGGTAGATGACTCCCGAGATCTGACTGCGAAAGCAAACCTGTGTTTTCCATGGGGTGCCCGTGCCGAAATTTCACCCCCTGAGTTAGCGCGGTTCGCAAAACTCATTTCCGTTTAGCAGGCTGTTTCTTGATCGCAGATCATGGGCTTCCTTCTTCGCTCTCCTGCGTCGAGCGACGAAGGACAGGTCGGCGGCGGCAGGCTGAGTACACCCCGCCCTACCAGCGCTGGGCAGAGGCGTGGCCATGCGCCGCTATCTGGAAATTAGTTTTGGAAAACGCTACAGCGCGGGACGTTTACCTTACGCTACGTTGCTGGACGCTCTGCTGTTTTATGGTTTTTTGGCTGGCACCTTGCGGTTGGGGTAAGACTCCTCTTGGAAGGATTGGCGGCTATCGCCGATCCACCTCATGTGAGGCTCGTCCCGCAGCGTCGCCAAGGTCTCGTCAAGCACCAGACCGTTTTGCGCCGCATTGTATCGCAACGCCCTGGTCTTGATGATGTATCTGCCCCTGCCTGCCATGGACTGCGTCTCATTCACGATATGATCGACCTGCCCTTTGGGAAGATCCATCATGAGAGTGCTGACCTGGCCCAGATACTGGCCCTTAGTGTTCTTGATCGACATGCCCATGATGACATCGGTTCGCTCGACATGCCCCAGATGGGGGATCCGGGAGTTTTTGCGGGTGGCCTGATCTTCAAAGTGGAACCAAGGTTGCAGGCCGTAGTAGCGGTTCACTGCGGCGACACGCGTGGCCTGGGAATAGGCTGCTACATTGGAGGTCTTGAATCTGGGGGCGGCCTTAAAGCGCTCCTTGCTGACATTCAAGCGCATCACTTGTTTGGATGAGTCTAACGTGAACGCACGGGGTGGCGCGGATGTGAGCTTGCCGCCGAGACCGAAAAAGCCCCCGGAAGCGATGACCACCTCCACCAGTTGTGCATTTTCTAAATCGGCAGTGACGAATTTGATTCTGCCCAGTAACTCATCCTGGAGATTCCAGACTTGGATGCCCGCGAGTTCAGTGAAGCTTTGTTGGGGGTTGAGCTTTTGTGCGTTAGAGGGTGCCGCCACCTCCAATGCCCCGAGACTGCCCCAGGACAAAGCGAGCGCAGCGGTGATAAAAATGGAATTGAGTTTCATAAAGAGTTCCTTCGTTTTCTCGTTGATCGAGAAAGCAAACATGGAAGCTGATGCCCTGCCCATGCCATGGGGTATAACCCGTAGTGAAAAATAAAGGAATCAGACGGAGGCTACCAAATTTTCATCGTCCTTATGAGAGCCATATCTCAGCGCATAGACACGCGTGAAGGCGGCACCAAAGAACAGGATCTGCGCGGTGTAGTACACCCAGACGAGGATGATGATGAGAGATCCTGCCGCTCCGTAACTGGCGGCCAATGAGCTGCGGCCAAAATAGAATCCGAGGATGAATCTCCCCAACTCAAACAGCAACGCAGTCACCAAGGCCCCGATCCAGACATCTTTCCAGGTGATTGACACATCGGGCACCAGGCGAAAAATCATTGCAAACAGAAGAGCCACGACGAGCAGCGAGATCAAGTCATTGCCCCAAGCCCAAGGGCCGTCCAAAGCGGGAAACCGAGCATGCAGGCGACCGCCAGCCACTGCGACAGCTGCGGAAAACAGGAGGGACACCAGCATGAGAAAACCCATGACAAAAACCATGCCGAAGGAAAAGATGCGCTCCTTCACCAGGATGAAAACAGGGTGGCGCTTCGAAGACACGCCCCAGATCTGGTTTAGCGAATCCTGCAGTTCTCCGAACACAGCCGAGGCACCGACGAGAAGTACTGCAAAGCCTGTGAGGGTGTCAAAAATGCCGGTGCCCTTCGCTGCGGTCTCCCGCAGAATCATCTCCATCATCTCCGCGCCTTGATCACCGACGAAGTTTCTAAACTGTCCGACAATTTCTGCGCGCGCCGAATTGCGCTCCACCACGAGGCTGAGGAGTGCGAGCACTATAATGGAGAGGGGGGCGAGCGAGAAGACGGTGTAGAAAGAAAGTGCCGCGCCCATTTTGGGCACTCTGTGGGCGTCCCACTGGCGGAACGTTTCGCGGATCATGGAGAGAGCGGATTTCATGGGCTGTTCAGGCGGTGAGAGCTGCGGCAAGCACCTTGATGAAGGTGACCCAAGGAATGTGCAAGTTCCACACGGTGAGAGGCAGGCTCTGCAGGGAAGGGCGGTGTGGCGGACGGCGCTGGCATTGGCGCAGGGGCTGGCATGGCATCTTCAACTGACATAAGGAGGGGGGCAAAACAGAGCGGGGGCGTTGTACGGGGGGAGCGTCTCAGCTGCCACAGCTCGATGCTGCCAAGGGTGCATTTTTTTCGTGTCAGGTCAATGCTCCACCCAGATTCGTGGATCCTTGAAGATTTGGTTGTGTGCAATGCCTTAAAATCTAGCTGGTTGAGCGTGCTTTTCCCATGGGGTAAAACCCGACTCTGCGTGCATGCAGCTCACGGCTCTGCCTGTGCAAGGATCAAAAGGGGAGTGAAAGAAGTGGCAGTCGTTCCGACGGTCCGTGCCGAATTACGGTGGCAGTGCTTCCAGCGTGGCGCACCCGGCAGGGATCGAACCTGCGACCAGCCGATTAGAAATCCATCCGTTGCCTGTTTCGTCTTGTTCGCTTATGTTTTTGCATGAGCGCACGCAACCCAGGTAAATCAAGGCTTCCATCGTCAAAAGCACCGAACTTGAGCAAACACTTGCAATCAGGGGTGAACCAAAAAAGTGGCAGTGAAATGGCAGTGGTGACTTCCCGAGGCATAACCTTGGGCAAGGGAGACAGCCGCTATTGGCTCCAATCCGGCAAGCTCGTCTCAGATCCGCGATGGGCAGGAGCGTTCGCTTGCCGCATCCAAGCACAAGGCAGGCGCGAGTTCTTCCCGCTCCGCACATCGAACAAGTCATCCGCAGCCGCCAAAGCCGCCCGCATCTACACCGACGTTGCCGCGCTAGGCTGGGATGAGGCATTGAAGAAGCACAAGCCGGACGAACGCCACAGCAAGACCGCCACGGCGGGGGACTTGATCCTTGCCGTTCAGGAACTCGCCGACGTGCGCCCGACAACGCTGGCTTCAAATGTGAACGCCTTTCGTCGCATCGTGGCTGCCGTGGCAAAGATTGACTCCACCAAGAGCCGGTTCGCCGCCCGTGGCACGGGCCGCAAAGCATGGCTGGCCGCCGTGGATGCCGTTCCCCTTGCGATTATCACACCCGCCACCGTGGAGGCGTGGAAACTGTCCTTTGTGGCAAAGCAGGCCGCTGGCGACGAGATCAAAGCACGCTCCGCCCGCAATACAGCAAACGCCACCCTTCGCTCTGCCAAGTCCCTCTT
>NZ_JAQSEA010000046.1 GCF_029946185.1 Prosthecobacter sp. | reverse complement strand
CATCCGACGGGACGGCTTTGACGTGGGTGAAGATCTGCCATGCGCCGGTTTCATACTTCACGGAGCCGCGCAGGGTGGCCTCGGAGGACTGCTTCCATCGCAAGGTGGCATCACTGATCTGAAACTGGCTGTCGCTGACACGCAGGGTGGCCTTGGTGAGGTCAAACTGGAGCGGGTCTTTTTGTTGAGGAGCCTGGATGGGGGTCTGCAGTTTGCCGCCGTTCAACTTGGCTGAGACGGATTGTTCACCGGTATGCCAGTCGCCGAGGCGTAGCTGTGTGTCTGCGACCTGCCACCCTTGCTGCTCAAACACGAAACGGCGCACCTCGAAGCCGCTGATGGTGGTTTTGGTGGGGATGTAGCGACGCAGAAAGGCGGGGATGCCGTCGTTGCTGGCGTCAAATTTTGCGTTGGCATCAGCGGAGGGATTGTGGATGGGAGCGGCGGAGGTGTGGCGCAGGGTGAGATCGTCCGCTCCGGCATTTTGAATGCTCCATTTTCCATTCCGGATGGCACCGAAATCGAGGGCGGCACGCAGGCCACCGGCATCCAGGCTCCAGGCGTCGGTGGACAATGACAGATCGGTAACTGTTGCAGTGTCGTCGTTCCAGAAGATGGGGGCGATGCGCACGCTGCCGTCGGTCCGCGCCGCAATGAGCTCCTCGGCTTTTTGGCGAAAATCATCCTTCTGGACATAAGCACGGATATAACTGGTGACGAGTGAGGGAGCCAGCAGCACCAGGAGCCCAGCGCTGACGAGGAGCAATGCCACCAGAAACCACAGCCAGCGAAAAGAGGAGGAGGCGGGAGACTTGCCCGGTCTGTTGCGGCGTTGCATTTTGGTGGTGGATGGAATTTTTTCGTCGCCAGAGCCTTACTCCCCGGCCTAGTGTCGGGCACTTATTTAACCTGTATGCTCAAAGCTCTCAACGTTTGTCTTGAAGTCGATGGTCCACAGAGCTCGGAGGACAACACGCTGCACCTGCTCAGGGAAGTGAGTTTCATTGTGCCTCCTGCGCACCTGGTGGCCATCGTGGGACCGTCCGGGTGTGGGAAGACCACCTTGCTGAAAGTGATCACGGGAATTCAGCAACAGACCTCCGGGGAACTGCTGTGGGATGGGATGAATCTGAGCGATGAGGAGGATCTGCACCCCGGAGATCTCGGCTACGTGCCACAGTTCAGCGTGGCCTATGATCTGCTGACGGTGGAGGAAAGCATCGCGAGTGCGATGGTGCTGCGCACGCAGCTGTCACAGACGGAGGAGTTCATTCCGGCGCTGGATCACATTTTGGAAGTGACGGGTTTGACGCATCTCTCAGACCGTCAGGTGAAGGTGCTCTCAGGCGGGCAGAAACGACGTCTGGGTCTGGCGCTGGAACTGGTCACCGATCCCTGCCTGCTGCTGTGTGATGAGGTGACGAGCGGGCTGGATCCGAAGTCCGAAAACGAGATCACGAATTTGCTGCGCGTCCTTTCGCGCGGGCACCCGAAGCGAGTGGTGGTCAATGTCACGCACAGCCTTGCCAGTCTGGACGCGTATGACAGCGTGATGGTGATGTATCAGGGAGTGCTGACGTATCATGGTCCGCCGAAGTCGATGATGCATTACTTTGCCGCCGAACACCCCGAGGAGGTCTATCTCAAGCTCACGGAACGCAAGGCGGGCGACTGGCATGAGTCGTGGGAAAAGCATCGTGAGACCTATTACAAGAGTCATGGATTCGACGGTGCCGGTGTGACGCTGGAAGAAGCGGCAGCCAAGAAGAGCAGCGGCCCGTCCAAGACGACGGTGCGTGAGGAACGTGCGGTGGCGAAGCCTGAGCTGGTGGAAATGCACGAGCATCTGGATCTGCCGCCGGTGGAAATGCCGTCCATGACAACGCAGTTGTTCGAACTGCTGCGCCGGCGCTGTACGATTTTCCGCCGAGACAAGGCGCAGGTGTGGCTGCACCTGGCCATGCTGCTGGGGTTTCCGCTGCTGGTGGTGATTTTCGCACTCGACGGGATCAAGCCGCTGCGTGCGCTCTCGACGCATCAGGATGCTGATATCAAGCAGGAGTATCAGCAGATGAAGCAGCACCAGGAGGAGCAGCTCAAGGCGGGGGGGCTGGTCTCCGGCCTCATCATGCTGCAGGTGGTGCTGGTCACGCTGATGGCCAGCAACAATGCGGCGCGGGAGATCGCCTCTGAACGACTGATTTTGGAGCGCGAGAAACTGGGCGGGCTGCACCCGTTTGCCTACATCGGCAGCAAGGTGATCTTCCTGGGCATTTTCGTGCTGGCGCAGAGTTTATGGATGGGGTTCTTCGTGGACATGGTGACGGGAGGGCTGCCGGGAGATCTGATCACCAAGCTGGCGCTGCTGGTGCTGGCCTCGGCGGCGATGACGAGCGTGTGTCTCGGCATTTCGGCGATGAGCAAGACACCGGAAAAGGCCACGATCCTATGCATTTACCTCGTGGGCTTTCAGCTACCGCTGTCGGGTGCGGTACTGACTTTGCCTGACTGGCTGGAGAACTGGGTGCAGCCGCTGGTCGTGGCTTTCTGGAGCTGGAGCGGCAGCCTGAGCAGCATGCGCAGCACGGCCTTCTACGATGCGGTGAAGCAGGTGACTTCCACGGACTTGATCAGCCCCGGCGTCGCGGGATTCGTGCTCTTTGTGCATGTGCTGGTGGGGCTTGGCATGACGTTCATCGGAGTGCAGCGGAGCCAGTGGGATTCTTGAGGGGAGTTTACGGTTGTTGATGGTGGTTTTCCGAACGGAAAAGCGCAGCGATGGGATTTTTGACTTTGATCCTCCCAGCGTTCATCCTTGCGCCATGATCCGCCATACCGTTGCCTTTCGTCTCAAGCATGCTTCTGGTTCAGCTGCCGAGGCCGATTTTCTGCAAGCGGCCCGCGAGCTTGCGAAGATCGAAGGCGTGCAGAAGTTTGAGTGTCTGCGTCAAACAAGTCTGAAGAATAGCTTCACGTTTGGTCTCTCGATGGAATTTAACGATGCAGCGGCCTACGCTTTTTATAGCGAGCATCCGGAGCACATGGCCTTTGTGCAGCGACGGTGGATTCCTGAGGTCGAGGAGTTCATGGAGCTGGACTATGTGGTGCATGCGGCGTGAGGCTTAGGCCGGGAGGAAGGAGCACTGTTCCTTCTTGGCGAGCGGGACTGTGCCGCTCAGCGTCGCGCTAAGATGATGGGCAAAAAAGCGCCGCGCCTGGGGTGAACCGGGCGCGGCGTGAGGAATGCAGGATGGAATTAAGCGCTGATGTGATTGGAGACCAGCTTGGTCATCTCAAACATCGACACTTGCTTCTTGCCGCCGAACACCGCCTTCAATGCGTCATCGGCATTGATGTTGCGCTTGTTCTTTGCGTCCTGAAGACCATTCTTTTTGATGTAGTCCCACAGCTTCTTCGTGATCTGGCCACGAGGAGCAGGCTTGGTTCCGACGACGGCTCCGAGGATCGCGTCAGGCTGCACTGGCTTCATGAGCGCAGGATTGGGTTTCCGCTTTGCCGCTTTCTTGGCTGCGGGTGCTTTGACAGCTTTCTTAGCTGCCGGTGCCTTTGCAGCTTTCTTGGCTGCGGGTGCTTTCACAGCCTTCTTGGCTGCCGGTGCTTTGGCAGCTTTTTTAGCTGCTGGTTTTGCGTTGGTTGCTTTCTTGGCCATAGTGTTATTGGCGGCGGTTGCCGTAAGAGCAGGTTATGAGAGCGCACTGCGGAGCGTCAACGCAAATTTCATCAATATTTGAGGTTGTTTCCCTGCGTACAGGGCCTCCTCGCCTTGTGTAAAGGAGGTTCATCTGATGTCGATGACAACGCTTTTTCAGTGCTGATTTTGAGTGTCAATGCGACTGCAAAACGACATCAGTTAATCAGCGGCAGGAGTGCTGGCATCGCTACGCGATGCTTTGGGTTTGAGGGGACTGAATGTCTTGTTAACGAGGGGTGTCGCTGCGCTCAACCCCTCGCTACAGGCTTTGATGGCTCTGCCATCAACGGAGGTGATCTCGATCTCAGCAGAGCTTCTCAAGCCATGCGGATGCATGTGCGAGGCAGCATTTATGAAGATGAGCTCAAATGCGAAGGCTGTTACAGCTTCGCATGGCTCTCCACCCATTGGACTGCGTAGCGCACGAGTGCGGCACCGTCTGTCATGGTGAGTTTTTCTTTGATGTGGGCACGGTGGGCTTCGACGGTTCTGGCGCTGATGCTGAGCTGAGCGGCGATGATTTTGGTGGCGACGCCTTTGCCAATGAGCGCAAGAATTTCGAGCTCGCGATCTGTGAGGGCGTCCATGCCTATCGCTTTGGAACGTGCAACGCCGGTGACCTGTTCGAGCATGCGAGCGTTGAGAGATTCACTGACATAGAGACCGCCGGTGAGGACCTTGTGAATGGCGGTGACGAGGTGGTCTGCGGCCTCCTCCTTCATGACGTAACCACGGGCTCCGGCACGCAATGCGCGTTCGCCATAGAGAGTCTCTTCGTGCATGGAGAGGACGATGCAGAAGGTGGAGGGATGCTGGGCGCGGATGTCTTTGACGAGTTCGAGGCCGTTCTTGTCAGGCAGGGTGAGATCAACGACGGCGAGGTCAGGCTTGAGTCTGCCGACGACTTCGAGTCCTTCACGGACACTGCCGGCTTCGCCAATGACATCGAGTCCCTCTTCGGCACGGATCAACTGAGCGAGGCCGTGGCGCATGATGGGGTGATCGTCGATAAGGACGATGCGTTTCACGGATTTTTCGCTGGTGCGGGAACGCTGCATGTGACCTGGGTGCCGCCGCCCTGGCGGGGTTCGATTTTGAGTGTGCCGCCCATCATCTGAGCGCGATGGCTCATGGTCAAGAGGCCCATGCCGGTTCCTTTGGCGGGTGAATCGGGAATGCCAATGCCGTTGTCGCGAACGGTGAGGACGATGTTGCCGCTCTGGCGGGCAAGGTGTACGTCAACGCGGTTGGCCTGGCCATGCTTGACTGCATTGGAGACAGCCTCCTGGGCGATGCGAAACAACTGCACGGAGAGCTTGTTGTCACTCACCTGAACGGGATTGTCGTAGCGAAATTCACAGGCGACCTCAAAGGCACGGGCGGTGCCTGCCGCGAGCTCTCCCAAAGCGGCCATGAGACCGCCGGAGTCGATGACCACTGGCATGAGGCCGCGTGATGTTTCACGTGCACGGGTGCCTGCCTTGCTGATGAGCTGGACGATTTCCGCCAGGTTCTGAGCCTCGGCGCTGCCGGCCTTGGTGAGCTTGTTTTGCGCGACTTTGGCGAGGCAGCCGATGGCGGCGAGCTGCTGGCAGAGATCATCGTGAATGTCCTGGCCGATGCGAAGCTGCTCCTCTTCGCTGATGTGGAGGATCTTGTCTTCAAGCGCCTTGCGCGAGGTGAGATCGCGGATGATGCCGGTGAAAATGCGACGGCCCGTGGGCAGCACGGCCTCGCCGACAGAGAGGTCGATGGGGAAAACGGAGCCGTCTTTACGCTGACCGACCACTTCACGCCCGATGCCGATGATGCGCTTCACACCGCTGTCCAGATAGTTCTGCACGTAGCCGTCATGCCGGTCGCGGTAGGGCTGGGGCATGAGCATGCTGATGTTTCTGCCGATGAGTTCGGTGCGCTGGTAGCCGAAGAGACGCTCCGTGGAGGTGTTGACGGTTTCGATGATGCAACGGGCATCAATCGTGATGATCGAATTGACGGCGGTCTCGACGATGGCGCTGGAGATTTGTTCACTGGCCTGAAGCGCGGCCTGCAACTGGGCAATGCTGACTTCCTCAGGCGCTGGTCGATGCATTGGCATGGGAAGATTCAATCAGCGGCGATGACAAAGCCGTCCGGCTTCACGGCGAGGATCGAGCAGGGAGCGTGCTGCACGATTTTTTCCGCCGTGGTGCCGATGAGCATTTCGCGCAGGCCGGTTTTGCCATTGGTGCCGAGAACGACGAGAGTCGCGTGCACTTGATTGACATGATCCAGAATGGCTTCGCGGATGTTTACGCGTTCGGTGACGTGCGGTGTGACCTGCACTTCTCCCGCAGCCGCTGTCAGTGGCGTGAGGAAAGCGGCGAGATCCTTGCGCCAGTTCTCCACAGCCTCGGGATCATAGGTGGCGGGCAGCGAGGGAGCAAAGCCGCCGTAGTCGAGCGACATGGCGAGGGCGCTCTGAAACACATGCAGGCAGTCGAGCGAGCCGCCATCCTGCTGGGCGATGTGGAGGGCGCATTGGACCGCTTTAGCGGAGTTTTCGGAAAAATCGACGCAGGCGACGATCCGCTTGAACGGGCCTTGAGCATCTTCGCGAACGACGAGAACATCGACGGGGGCTTTGCGCACGCACTTGGCGGTGATGACGCCGATGCGGTGAGGTTCATTCTTCGATCCCTTGGCCCCCATGACGAGCAGATCGGCGCTATGGGCACGGCAGGCTTCGACTAGTTCGTTGAAGGGATTGCCGATGCGTACTTCGACATTCACTCCCTGACTCACCTCAGCATCCGTCACAAACTTTTGCAGTCGTTCGACCCATTCAGCACGGATCGTGGCCTGATCGGCGGAAAGCGCCTTTTTGAGTTCATGCACGAGAAACTCGTCCATGACATGCACGGCGGTGATGGTGGCGCCGTCGAGCGAGGCGCGGTGCACGGCCTCCCGCAGTGCAAAGCGGCAGGACGAAGTGAAGTCGATGGCGGCGATGACGTGGTGAAGCTTTTTCATGGTGTGAATGATTTGGAGTTATTTCAACATAGCCCTTGGGAAAAGGCAATGCCGCGCAGTGATTGCTGCGTATTGGGCGGACTTTGCGCTTAAAGTCCTGCTTCTTCCTGAGCCTGCTCGACGGCGGCTTCAAGAGTCCAGAGGGTTTTATCGAAGCTCTTCTGACGTGCGCGGAACTGGGCTTCGTCGTTGATGAGGGTGAGTGTTTCCAGTTCCTTGACTGCAAAGGCGTGATGCTGATCCAAAGCGACGATTCTTGTTTTGAAATAGTCGCGACCGCCCTGATCCTTGAGGACGTCGATGTCGGCCTTCCAACCGGTGAGAGCAGCGCCGGCCTGCTGGAGATACTCCTCGCGACTGGTGGTCACATTGTCCTTGGCTTTCTTGTACCACTCGCGGCCTTTGACTTCGCTTTGCTCCTTCACTTTGGAGAATTCGTTTTTCAATTTTTCCGCAGCACGGCGGAGCTGATCATTGAGGCTGTCTTCAGCGCGGAGTGAATGAAGACAAAGGCTGAGGGCGAGGCAGGTGAGCAGGGTTTTTTTCATGATCTTCGAGGGATACGGCTAGATACAGCCAACCATGCATGTTCTTTTCCTTGGCGAAAGAATTTCCCACCAGCACCGTCAACTTCACGCCCATGATCCGCACACACGCCCTCACCTCCCTCACCATTCTCCTGCTGTCTGTTCTTTCGAGCGCCCAGCCGGCCACGAAGCCTGTGTTCTGGCCTGCGAAGGGCGGACCGACGCAGGACAGCATCGTACCAGCGCCCGATGTGGCACGCATTCCGTTGGAGTGGGATGGGGCATCCGGCAAAAACATTGCCTGGCGCACGCCACTGGAAGATCAGGGCCATTCCTCGCCGGTGATCGGTGGCGACATGATCTGGTTCACCTCCGCCACGACGGACGGGAAGAAGCAGTTCATTTATGGCATCGACCGGCATAGCGGGAAGATCGTGCATCATCAGGTGGTTTTTGAAAACGTGGCTCCGGAAGATCTTGGCAATCCTGTTAACAATTACGCGGCGCCGTCGCCGGTGCTCGAAGAGGATGCGCTGTATGTTCATTTCGGCACCTATGGGACGGCATGCATTGATCCTGCGACGGGCAAGAAGGTGTGGGAGCGGCGTGACATCAACGTGCGACATTATCGCGGGCCGGGTTCATCGCCGATCATCCATGGCGACCTGCTGATCCTGACCTTTGACGGCATTGATCAGCAGTTTGTGACGGCACTGGACAAGAAGACGGGCAAGAGCGTGTGGAAGACCGCCCGGACCACCGACTACCAGGACCTCGACAAGGAAGGCAAGCCGACGCGGGACGGGGATATGCGCAAGGGCTTCCACACGCCGGGTGTGTTTGAGATGGGCGGCAAGGAGGTGCTCGTTTCCATTGGCTCCCGCGCGGCCTTTGGCTACGAGGTCAAAACGGGCAAGGAGCTGTGGACGATCCGCCATGGGGGATTTAATGCCGCTATTCCACCGTTGCGTTTCGGAGACATGCTCATTTTGAACACGGGAGCGGAGCGCGCCCACACGATCGGTGTCCGCATTGACGACAAGATGAGCGGGGACATCACGGAAAGCCACGTGTTGTGGGATCGGGAGAAGCGCAATGCCAGCGAGGCGGCCTCGGTGGTGGTGAATGGCACATTGTATCAGACGACACGTGGGGGCATCGTCAGTGCGGTGGATGTCAAGACAGGGAAGGATCTCTGGGATGACCGGCTGGCGGGCAAGCACGTCCCTGCCCCGCTGGTGCTGGGAGACAAGCTGCTGTTTGCCAACGACCGTGGGGAATGTTTTCTGGTCCGTGCCTCGGCGGAGAAATTTGAGGTTGTCGGTCAAAATCAACTCGGAGAGGCGATCTCGGCTTCTCCGGCCGTGGCCGATGGGGCGCTGTTTATTCGCAGCAGCGGAGCGCTTTACAAGATCGTCGGCAAGTAGCTGCGATTAAGGCAAGGCTGCTTATGAGCCGTGATTTGAACATGCCATGTAAATACAAAGGGAGATCACGGGGTAGATAGAACGTGGTCAAGTTACGTTTCTTTCACCGAGCATGCGACGTAGGAGAAAAAGCCCCCTGCGATCACAAAATCGTCGCAAGAAGAGCAGGGATGTGCTATGTTTTGCGTCCATATGCCTACCACCACAACGACACGTAAGACACGCTTCTCCCGCCGAGTCCCTGATCATGTCACGGACGAGCTGGTCAATGTTCTCTCAAAGCCTGAGACCTATGAATTCAACACCTTGTTTGGATTGGTCTATGACAATCTGAAGCTGAAGAACGCTGTGAGCGGCGGTGAAGAGATGCTCCGCCTGCGGTCCTATGAGAAACTGCAGAATCTCGTGGGCCGAGGCCTGTGCTGCAAGGTTGGCAAGACCTACCGGGGTCTGGACGGTCTGCGTGCAGCCCACAATGCCGCCATTGAGGCCCGCAGTGCCGCCGTCATGGCCCGCACCACGGCTGCTGCGGCTGCCCGCAGCTAATCGCTCCGTTTATTTCGGGCCGTTCTGCCTCGTGCAGTGCGGCCCTTTTTGTTTCCGGGTTTGACGCTGCGCCGGCTCTCGCTACCCATTTGCCATCATTCAGCCCCATGTTTGAGAATTACATTCCAGTTCTGCTCCAAATTGTCATCGCCGGTGGTTTCGCCGTGGTGACCCTGATCGCTTCGGCGCTGCTCGGTAAATCCGCCAAGCGCAACGCGATCAAAGACTCCGCGTACGAGTGCGGCATGCTGCCGGTGGGCGACAGCCAGCCGCGTTTCAGCGTGAAGTTCTACATCATCGCGATGCTGTTCGTGCTGTTCGACATCGAAGTCGTCTTTTTGTATCCTTGGGCCATCATTTACAAGGACTACCTGGCGGCCTTTGGTCCCTCGATCCTCGCGGTGGCCGCCGGCTTCGCTTCCATCCTGCTGGTGGCGTTCGGCTATGCCTGGAAGAAGGGTGTGCTCGACTGGAAATCGTAGTATGGTCTGTTTTCCTCCTCCATGATTGCGTATCTCAGCCTGTTTCAGCTCAAGCCTCAGGTCACGGAAGAAAAACTGGAGCAGATGATGGCGCAGACTCGGGTTACGCTGCTGCGGATTCCGGAGGTGCTGACGATCAAAACGGGCAAGCGTGTCAATCCTTCTGATCCCTACCCGTGGTTTGTGTATCTTGAGGTCGAGAGCATGGACAAGCTGGCGATCTGCCAGGACGACCCGCACTACTTCAAGTTTCGTGAAGAAGTCCTGAAGCCGAACATCTCCGAGCAGGAGTCCACGGCGTTTGAGATGGAGCCGCGCAAGGATGTGAAGTACTCTTAGGCCGTCACTTCGCCTGCGGCGCAAGATGTCCGCTGAGATCACCTGCATAGCCTGCGAGTTCTAAAAAGGCGCGACCGGTGATCTGGCCGTGTGAATCGAGTACGTCGCAGGCGCCTTCCCAATAGGGCAGGCGTGTGATGCTGCCGTCCTGCTCCTGATCTGCAGCGAGCGGCTTCAGTTCCAGCGATTCGTTTTCAAAACGAAGCCGGACGTGATGCGGGTACTCCGCGCCATTGCGGGGGCTTTTCCATGTGCCGATGACCTCCCATGCAAAGGCATGACTGGCGAGATGGCGGACCTTGCCGTCGCGCTCCACGACGGCCAGCGTTGAGGCGGCGTCCATTGAGCCGTCTTTTCTGCGCATGCGATAGACCATGATCTCGCGGCCATCTTTGAGCTGAAGGGCGGCCCAATCCCAGCCCACCTGACCTGCCTCCAACTGGCTGCTGCTGAACTCGTGATCCATCCAGGCTTCGCCGGTGACGGCGTGCTCTGCCGCGCCGAGTTTGACGGTGCCATGGGTCTTGAGTCGCGGCCATGTGAGGTAATGGCTTGCGGCTGTTTGTGATGCGCCTTTGCGTGAGACGCCATTCTTGCCGAAGACGACGAGGGGCTTGATGGGTTCTAGTTCGAGTTGCAGCAAGGCCTCGTTTTTTACGGTCGCGGTGATGTGCAGGTGCTGCGTTGATTCGTCCAGATGGAGAGACCAGTTGCCATTGCGCACTGCCAGTGTGGTGGCGGATGAGTCCGCATCCCAGCCTGCGCGGTTTAGGCGTTCTTCGTGCAGGAAGCGGCCTGTGTGTGCATCGAGCAGGGCCGCGTGTGCGAGGTGCAGTTGCTGGATCTTGTCGTTCTCGCGACGGGCCTGGCGGAAGAACGTGACCTGAAAGCCGAAGCGATGGCCGTTTTTGGCATCGAGGTGGCCGGTGACGTACCACCACTCGGTGCGGAATTCAGGATGGCTGCCGTGATCGCGCGGGAACGCAAATATTTTGCCCGGCTGAGGCAGAGCGAAGCCATCCGTGGTGGTCTGCGCGTGCAGGGACGTGATGAGGAAGAGTATCAGTAGATGCTTCATGTCATTCCTCCGTGTGTTCTGCTGGCAATAGCGCGGCCCAGCGCCCGGCCAAGGCAGCGACGAGCAGGCCGGTGGCGACGACTGCTGCGCCTAGCAGGGCGAGATGCCACCCCACTGCGTGAAACTGCAGGGTCCAGCCGAAGCATTGTTTGTTGATGCGATAGACCAGCAGCCAGCCTAGCCACAGACCTGCGGCGATGCCAGTGAAGGCACCTGCGCATGCCACGCCCAGACCTTCCAGCGCGGCTGACTTTGCGATCTCGCTGCGCGTCATGCCGAGCGAGTGCAGTGTGGCCAGCACGGCGCGGCGTTCCAACAGGAGGCTGGTCAGCGCGAGACCGAGACCCACGACGGCGACGATGACGCCGATGACCTCCAGGGCATGAGTCACGGAGAAGGTCTGGCGGAAAATGCGCAGGGCCTCGCGACGGAGGTGGGCATTGGTGAACACACTGAGACCTGGCTGTTTGGCTTCGATGTGGTTGCGCACTGTTTCTGCATCGGTGCCTGGTTTCAGCATCAAGGCCACGCGCCAGGCTTCGTCGGTTTCGAACCATTCGCGGAAGACTGCTGCGGGCAGGGTGAGTGAACCACGCTCGTTGCCGTATTCGGCGTTCATGGCCACGACGCGGACTTTGTGACCTGCGAGGTCGATGGTATCGCCAACATGGGTGGTGAAGCGTTCGCTCCAGCTTTCGCTCATGATTGCGGGTGTGATGCCGTCTTCAGGCTGCCACCATTTTTCGTGCTGCGGTGCCTGCACCCATGCATAGAGGTCGTGCTTGTGTGCAAAGACGGGATCGGTGCCGAGGATCAATACTTCACCGCCCTGCCAGAGAAGGGTCTTTGCCTGCACGAAGGCCAGCTCTTCGACTCCGGGTTCCTGACCAAGCTCTGCCACTGTTTGGGGCGTGATGGCGTGTGTGGAGGATGCGCTCTGGGCCCCGGCACTGCTGATATAAATGTCTGCCTTCATGGTGCGGTCGATCCAACCGCGCATGGTGTGGTCAAAGCTGGCGACCATCACGGACATGCCGGTGGTCATTGCCACGGCGCTGGCAAGTGCTGCGACTGCGAAGCGGTGGCGCACGGTGGGCCGACGGAGATGGGAGAGTGCGATGCGCCATACGGCGGACATTGATTTTTTCTGCGCGACGAAACGCAAGATTGTACTCGCCGCCAATCCGGCTCCGACCAGCCAAAGTAATGCGGCGGCGTAACCTGCGAGGGGGAGGCGGGTGCCGTTTTCAAATCGGAGTACGGGAAGTTGCGCGAGTAAAACGGCGGACAGCAGCATGGCCCAGCCGATCCATTCGACGCGCCAGACTGTGCCGCCTTGGAAGGGGGTCGCATGATTTCCGAGCATGTGGGCTGGTGGTGTGCGTGCGGCCATGCGTGCGGGCCACCATGCGGCGATGAGACTTGCGAAGATGGAAATCGACAGTGCCAGCAGTGCTTCGCGTGGACTTAGGGCAGCCCGTTGTTCGCTGGTGGCACCGTAGAGTGCGTTCATTGTTTTGGTGACGCCGCCTACCGCAGCCTGAGCACCGAGCCAGCCGAGCAGAACGCCAAGACTGCCGCCGCAGAGGCCGAGCAAGGCTGCTTCGAGGAGGAAGGCGATTTGGATGGCGCGATCCGTCACGCCGAGTGATTTCAAAATGCCTATCTCGTTGCGCCGCCGTAGCACGACGCCATCGAGAGCCTGGAAGATGAGGTAGCCGCCGACCAGCAGGGCCAGCAGCGAAAGGATGGTGAGATTCAGACGGAACGCCTGGGTCATGGTGCCAGCTAGCTGACGGCGATCGGTGCCGCCGCGCACCTGCCAGTGTGACTTGAGCAGGTGGCCGGTTTCCTCGCGCAACTTGGGAAACGTGGCGGTGTCCTGAGCTAGCACTTCGACTCGATCCACGCGATCACCGCGCTGCAACATCGCCTGAGCTTCGGGCAGATCCATCAGGATGAGATGCGCAGGGAGGCTTGGAATTCCTGGCACCTCGGGCACCACTCCTGCGACCTTCAGAGTGATGATGCGGTCATCTATGATGAGGCGGAGTTCTTCGCCGGCTTTCGCGCCGAGTTTGGGACTCACATAGATGCCCTCACGCATTGCCTGCATATTGGCGCCGAGCCCTGCTGGGGCTTGGCCGCGCAGATTGAGCAGTGCGATAAAGTCCACGCCGAGCAGCCGCCATGTGGCGCGCGAGCCGATCTCGCCGTTCCCTTTGTCCGATGCGGGTGTCACTGTTTCTTCGACCACTGGGAGCAGGCTCACGGGTAGAGGCCCTAGTGTCTCGCGCATCTTGAGCAGATCTGCTTCGTGGAGTGAGCCTGTGAGTGCCTGCACCGTCCAGTCTGGCTGGCGGGTGACGCCATCGGTGAAGGTCTCGAAGCCTGAGAGTGCAGCATTGCTGGCGAGGCGCACGGCGAGGTAGACGCTGGAGCCGAGGGCCAGGATGAGCATGAGGGCGAGCTGCTGTTTGAAAGCCAGCCGCCAGTGGCGCAAGGCGCAGCGCCGCAGGATGAGAAGCACGGTGCTCATGCGCCTTCGACGATCTGGCCGTCCTGCATGCGAAGCACGCGCTCGCAGTGCTTTACCGCTTCCGGGCTGTGTGTCACGAGCAGCAGGGCGGCTTGTGTTTCCTGCACGATTTCAGCGAGCAAGTCGAGCACTTGGGCTCCGGTGGCGGTGTCGAGGCTGCCGGTGGGTTCATCAGCCAAGATCAAGGTGGGGCGATGGACCACGGCGCGAGCAATGGCCACGCGCTGCATCTCACCGCCTGACAACTGGCCGGGGAGCGCGGCGGCACGATGGGCGATGCCCACGCGCTCCAGCAACTCCTGCACTCGTGATTCGCGTTCGTGCGTTGGAACGCCGAGAAGCTGCAGCGGGAGTTCGATGTTTTCTGCGGCGCTTAGTGTGGGGAGAAGATGGTAGAACTGGAAAACGGTGCCGATGTGACGGCGGCGCAGTTGCGCGAGGCCATCGGCGTTTAAATCGCGGAGAACATGGCCAGCGATGCTCACGGTGCCGCTGTCTGCGCGATCTACGCCACCGACACAGTTTAGCACAGTGGTCTTGCCGCTGCCTGAGGGGCCGAGGAGGGCCACGAGCTCGCCTTGATTGAGATTGAACGACACGCCACGGAGGATCGGGCGTTTCGCGTAACTTTTGATCAGAGAGTGGACTTCGAGGACCGGCATCGGAGTTATAACGGCCTGCTCGGTCGGGTGGACGCTCACTTCGTGGCGCGCATGAGCTCGCGCACGTATTTGCCGAGCATATCAAACTCCACGTTGAGACGATCACCGGGCTGCTTGGTGTGAAGGTTGGTGAGCTGAAAGGTGTGAGGGATGATCCAGCACACGACGGTGCTGTCTGTCACTTCTGCGGCGGTCAGGGATATACCGTCGAGACAGATGGAGCCTTTGGGGATGATGAGGCCGCGATGCTCGGGTGGGAGTTCGACTTCGAGGCGGTGGTCCTGGCCGTGCGCGCTCCAGTCGAGGACCTTCACGGTGGCATCCACATGACCTTGGACGAAGTGGCCGCCAAAGCGTGCGCCGATGGCCATGGCGCGTTCGAGATTGACGAGCGACCCGGTTTGCAGATCGCCGAGGCTTGTGACCTTCAAGGTTTGCATGAGGAGATCGAAGCACGCGGTTTGTGCGGCGGCGTCCTTGGTGGTGACGGTGAGGCAGCAGCCGTTTACCGCGACGCTCTCGCCATACGCCAGTTCTGCAGCGAGTTCTCCGACATGCAGGCTGAGACGCGCGCTTTCGCCGCGAGGTTCCAAGGAGATGACTTTGCCGGTGGTTTCAACGAGTCCAGTAAACATACGATGACCTAATCCTGTACGCTGCCCGTGTCGATTTCCAGTTAGCCAAATCTTTATGTGTTGTCTCTGTAAAACGGCCAAAAAGCGACGACTGAACGGGTTGCCCTTCCGGTCTGAAACCCACCGCTGACCTGAAGGGCTCAGCCATCATGCCCATGCCTTCTTTTTCAAAAACCTGCCTCGCTCTCGCATGCACCTTGAGTGTGCTGCTCATCAGCACGTCCGCGCAGGCGGCGGACCGGATCAAGGCAAATAATACGACCAATCTGAACAACGCCGGGAGCTGGAGCCCTGGCGTGCCCGACTTTGGAAATATGGCAGTCTGGACCAATGTCGTCACCGGGGCAAACAGCACAGTTCTCGGGGGAAATGTGACCTGGCAGGGCATCCGAATCGCGGACCCGGGAGGCCTAGTCACGATTGGCGCGGGAAACACCCTGACTCTCAGCGCCGGGCAGGCAGGCATCAGCATCGACATGAGCGCTGCCACGCAAGATCTCACCATTCAGTCCGGGCTGACGCTGAGGACCGCCGTTGCCCAGTATTGGAATATTGCCGCTGGTCGGACGCTGACGTTGAACACCGGGGCTGTGACCCGTGGTGCGGGGGCCACACTCAACGTGCAGGGCGCCGGTGTGGTGAACACCACGAACATCTTCAACGACGCCACTGGCATCATCGGCCCGTGGGCCACCATTGGCAGCGGCACCTCCGCACGGTATGCCATGATCGACGGCAGCAACAACCTCGTCCTTTATGCCGACGGCACAGCAGCAGCCACAGCGGCAGCCGTCTCGGACACCACCGGACTGGTTAATTACGATGTGGCCGCCGTCGGCACCGTAGGTGAGGGAGCGACCTTCAACACGCTGCGCTACACCGGTGCGGCCGGTACCATCGCCGGCAATTTCGCGGCCAATGGCATCCTGACCGCAGGTGCTGGCGCGCTCATCGTGAGCGGCAATGTCACCATCGGTGCCAGCCATGAGCTGGTGTTCTTCAACGGGGACAGCAGTGCCCTCCGCGCCATCACGGTGTCCGGCATCATCAGCGACAGCGTGACGGGCTCCACCGTGACGAAGGGCGGGCTCGGCCTCCTCACCCTTTCAGGCAGCAACACCTACACCGGGGTGACCTCCATCTCCCGGGGCAAGCTGTCCGTGGCGAACAACAACGCGCTCGGCTCCACTGCGGGCGGCACGCGTGTTGGCATAAGCGGCAGCTTGTCGCTGGCGGGCAGCATCACCACGGCGGAGTCGATCTGGCTGGATGACCTCACCAACGGAATTTCCGGCTACCTCATGATGGAAAACATCGGTACGAACACACTTACGGGTGCCATTCGTCTGAGCAACAGCGTGCGCTGGCAAAGCAACGGGACCCTGAATTTGACGGGAGGCATCTCCACCACCAATGGCAATGGCGGCACCTCTTTTGTGGTGCAGGCGGCGACGACCATGAACATCACCGGCAAGCCACTCGCGCTGGGCGGTAGCGGCACCGTGTACATGGATAATGCCGGCAAAACTATCGTGCTCGGCGTGGTGGGCAGCACCTACGGGACGACCAGTCTCTACGCAGGCACTTTGAAGGCCGGCCTGGCCAATGTCTTTTCCAGCAGCGCCGCCGTCAACTTCAGCACGAGCTACAGCGCCAGCCTGGCCACCTTGGACCTCAATGGTTTTGACCAGGCGGTGGCCGCCATCTCCACCACCGTCTACTCGGTGCGTCCTGGCTATGACCGCGTCATCACCAGTGCCACGACCGCCACGCTGACCACCGGGCTCAACAATACCAACACCACCTTTGACGGCAGGTTCACCGGAGCAGTTTCAGTGACCAAGGTCGGCACGGGCACCTTCACTCTGACGGGGCTCAGCACCACCACAGGAGGCCTCACGGTCAACGGGGGCACGGTGAATTTGAACTTTGCCCGCGCCGCCACAGGTCAGAGCGGGGCAGGAACTGTGAGCGACTACCTCACCAGTGCCGCCCCCCTGACGCTGGGAGGCGGCATTTTTCAACTGACTGGCAGAAGCAATGGCACCGCCACCACACTCACGAACGGCAGCTGGGCGATCAACACTGATAGTATCACCGTGGCCTCCACGGCCGGCCTGGCACCAGGGCAGCTAGTTTCCAATGCCAACTTTGCTGCGGGTGCCTATGTGGTCAGCGTACAGAGTGCTACTGTGTTTATCATCAGCGCCGCGCCGACCGTGGCAGGCTCCGGTGCCACCATCTCCGTCACGGCGAACAACCTCATCACCTCCCAAAGCTTCTCCGGTTTAAATCTTAATGCCGGAGCTTCGGGTGTCACGGTCACACTTCCTTCCAACGCGTCGGATGGGACGGTGCTTAATCTCGGGGCCATCACGCTCAATGCTGGAGCGACGGTGAATTTTACGCTGCCAACGGGCGTGCAGAGCGCCACCAATGGCATCACGACGGACACGACCAACACCAATGGCATTCTGGGAGGCTGGGCGCGGGTGGGGAATGCATGGGCGGTCAACAGTACGAATGCGGCCGGTGGCAACATCGTGGCTCTGACTACCTACACGGATGTATCCAGACTGGGAGGAACGATTGCCTCCAATGCCGGGGCCAATGTGCGCATCATTGAGGCAGGTGCGAGCGGAAGCATCAGCCCGACTGCGGCAGGAACCACGGACATCAATACCCTGCTGCAAAACGCTGCTGGCGGTACGGCCACGTATGATCCGGGCACTGGCGATGTTTTGCGCCTTGGTGCGGAAGGCGGCATCATGGTGGCCAGCAATGCAGGTGCACTGACCCTCGGTGCGAGTGCTGATGATGGCGTCCTTACGGCTGGGGGAGCGGCTGCGACAGCGGGCACGCTTTACCTGACGAACAATCATGCGAGCAACCTGCTGACGGTGAATTCCACGATCACTGACAATGGTGGAGGAGTTGTCAGCGTCACCACTTCGGGTGCAGGCATCATCGTCCTAGCAGGCACGAACACGTACACCGGACGCACCGCCGTGGGTGGCGGGACGCTGCGAATTTCGAACGAGCAAAATCTTGGGAATGGTCCGCTGAGCTTCACCGCTGACCAGCTCATTCTTGGGGGTGGAACGCTGAACACCACCGCCAGCTTCAGCATTGATGACGTTAATCGCGGCATCACGCTTGCTGCGGCGGGTGGCACTCTTTCGGTGAATGGCTCCACTACGTTGACGGTGGCCAATGTCATTGCGGGCACGGGAATCCTTACCCAATCTGGAGCAGGTACGCTGGCCCTCACGGCCGCGAACACCTACTCAGGCGCGACGCTGGCCAATCTCGGCACGCTGGCGCTAGGGAATGTGAATGCCTTGCAAAACAGTACGCTGACCACGGCCACCGCAGGCAACGTCACCTTCACGCTTGGGGGGGCGAACACATACAATCTTGGCGGGCTCGCAGGCAATGACACGGTGGCCTTGGGGGCGAACACTCTGAGTGTCGGGGCCAACAATGAGACCACCGTCTTCACCGGTGTACTGACCGGCACGGGCGGTCTGGTGAAAGTAGGCGCGGGTACGCTCAACCTCACTGTGGCGAGCACCTACTCGGGTGACACGCGAATCGAAGGCGGCATGATCGTGCTTGCCCATGCGAACGCACTGCAAAACAGCACGCTGGACACCGGCAGCGCCGGCACCCAGAGCGCCAACCTCACCTTGGGCGAAGGCACCACGTACAGCATTGGCGGGCTGAAAGGCAGCGCCGATTTCGATCTCGCGGTTTCCAATCTCAGCGTGGGTGCCAACAACCAGAGCACCACTTTTTACGGCGTGCTGCAAGGTGCCTTCAACAACAACGTCATCAAAGTGGGCAGTGGCACCCTCATGCTCGCAGGCAACAACACGTACATCGGCACCACCACCGTCAGCGGGGGCAGCCTTTTCATCGGTGGCACCAATCTTTCCAGCATCACGGTGCAGGCGGGAGCCGAACTCGGCGGAGAAGGCAGCACCACAGGGAACCTTGTTTTCCTGGGCAGCACCCACACCCTCGACATCAACGCTGATACTGCGACGGCCCTGGGTTCCACTTTGACGGGCAGCCTGGATGTGAGCGCCCTTGATGTGGGCGGCTTCACCATCAACATCACTGGCATCGGCACGGGAGCGATCAAAGTACTCACTTATGGAAGCGGTGGATTCATGGGTGATGTGAACCGGTTTTCTCTGGGAACCAGCACCGTCAGCGCACACGGAGCGGGAGGTTTCATCGACAACGGGATCGACGCGATCATGGTCGATCTGGGTTATCTCACCAACACGTGGGTGGGTGGAGACAGCACCCACCCCAACTACTGGGACGTCGGAATCACCGCGAACTGGTCGAACGCCAAAGACAGCGTCTTTCAAAATGGGGACGATGTGATCTTTGCGGACGGTGCCGCAAGCTTCACGCCGATTCTGCAATCGAACATCAGCGTGGGTGCCGTCACTTTCACCAACACCATCGGAACGGATTACACGGTGAGTTCAGCGGCAGGACAGATCCTCACGACGGCCAATGGGATTGCGGTCAACGGATCGGGCAATGTCACGATCAACAGCGTGATCTCGGGCAATGGAGGACTGACACAGGCAGGCACGGGAATCACGACACTCACCGCAGCCAACACTTACACGGGCGCGACAGTCATCACGGGGGGAATGCTCCGCATAAGCGATGAGTCGAATCTCGGCACCGCGCCTGGGGTCTTCACCGCAGGGCAGATCACTCTGAACGGAACGGGGGCCACCCTCACGGCGGCCGCGAGCTTCACCATCAATGACACGAACCGTGGCATCATGCTGGGGAGCAACGGCGGCAGTCTCGGTGCGGACGCCACTGTTACGCTCACTGTTGCCAATGTCATCAGCGGGACCGGTGGTTTGACCAAAAGCGGGGCTGGCACCGTGAGTCTGGCAGCGGCCAATACCTACACCGGCCTGACCACCGTCAGCACAGGCATCATGGAACTGCACAACGTGACCGGTGGCAATGCCATCGCCGGGGATGGTGTAGCCGGGACCAATGACATCGTGGTCAACACCGGCGGCACCTTGAAGCTCGCGGCGGCAGATCAGATTGCCGATGATGCGATTGTACAGCTCAACGGGGGCACCTGGAATCTCGGGGGATTTAACGAGACGATTCGAAGCTTGAGCGGGACTTTTGCCACCACGATTCCCACTCTGACACTCGGTGGGGGCACGCTGACCTTGAACCGGATTGATTGGGACAACAATCCTGGGACCTCCAACAGCCAAACTCTGGGTGATACCGGCACGCTGCGATTCGTGGCTGATGGTGCCACGCAAGCGGTGTTTGAGACAAATTATCTGGGTGTCTTTGGCGTCACACCGGGGATACAGATTGATGCCCTGAGCCTGAGTTTCCGCGCCGGAACCTACGGCACCACGTTTAATGGAAAAGTGTCTGGGACCGGCAAACTGATCTTCGATGGCATTGGTGGAGCGGGTGGTCTCACCCTGACCCATGCGGCCAACGATTACTCCGGCGGGACGCTGTGGATTGCGGATAGTGGCATCAATGGTGCCTGGGATCTTTTTACGGTCACTGCCAGCGGGGCACTGGGCAGCGGTGATGTGACCCTCCAAGGCGGAAACCAGAACACCTGGGTGGCAGGATTCGTCGGCACACCGACAGCTTTCACCTTCAGCAGCAACACCACGCAGGCCAACCATTTCATTCTCAGTGGTGATGCCACGATCTCCGCAGGCAATACAGCCACCGCCACCGCTACAGCGGACCGGGTCACATTGTCCGGGGACTTCGATCTCGGCAGTCATACGCTTTACATGCGTGGTGCAGGCACAGGGACGATCAGCGGTACGATCTCCGGCACGGGCGGTGTCACCAAGATCGACACGCCCGGCACGTGGGTGCTCACGGGTGACAACACCTACACCGGTGCGACGACGGTGAATGCCGGGCAATTGCAGGTCGGGAGTGGTGGCGCAGGCCAGACCGGCACAGGAGACGTCACTGTGCAGAGTGGTGGCACTCTCTTTGGCACGGGGATCATTCAGGGCCCGAACTTTACGGCTGAAAGCGGCTCCACGGTGCATGCGGGAGACAGCACGGCTGCGAGTTCTTTTGGCACTCTCAATTTCACTCCTGTCACCGGTGGCGGCACTCAGAGCATGGGTGGGCAGGTCATTCTGGACATTGGCACGGCCAATAACACCGGAAGTGTTGATCCGACCTTTGGTGGCAACGTGGTCGGAAGCGCTGGCTACATCACGTATGTCAATGACATCAGCCGCTCTGAAGGACTTGGAAGCGGCAGCCACGATCTGCTTTCGTTCAACAACGCCGGTGATGCGTCGGGCTACAATCTGACTGTCTCCGGAACTTTGGAGGTTCGCACCAGTGGCTTCAGCGCCGAGTATGGCCAGATCTACAATCTCCTCGACTGGTCCGGCCTGGTGATCACGGACTTCACCGGATTTGATGTCGGAACCAACTATCGCGATGGTTCTGGGGATGATGCCAGCCAGTTTAACCTGCCCACGCTGAGCGGGGGCCTTGCATGGGATGTGAGCCAGTTCACGACCAGCGGCATTATTGTCGTGGTGCCGGAACCGGGGCGTGTGGTGCTGATCTTGCTTGGATGCGCTGCGTTGGTCTCGCGACGCAGGCGTGGCCGCGTGCAAATTCGGGTGCAGGATTGAGCCGAGTCATCGGAATGGAAGGACTGTGCTGTCTGCGGACGTAGTAAGAGCTTCATGCTTCGTGTTCTTGTCCAGCTTGGTGTCTTCCTCGTGTCTGCCAGCGTGTTCGCGGCGGAGCACTGGGCGTATCAGCCGCTGCGACCCGGGACGGCTGGAAGCATTGACGAATTCGTGCGGCGCAAGCTGGTGGAACAGGGGCTGAAGCCTTCGCCACGGGCGGATGTGCGAACCTTGGTCCGGCGTGCCAGTTTTGATCTCACGGGGCTGCCGCCTGCTGGAGAGCATGACGGGTCGTTTTCGCAACTCGTGGACAGGCTGCTGGCTTCGCCGCAGTACGGGGAGCACTGGGCGCGTCACTGGCTGGATGTGGCGCGGTATTCGGATACCAAGGGCTATGTGTATGCGCGTGAGGAAAAGCGCTGGGTGCATGCCACGGGGTATCGGGACTGGGTGGTGCGGGCACTTTGCGAGGACATGCCGTATGACCGCTTTCTGCTGCTGCAGATGGCTGCGGACCAGGTGGTGCCAGCGGGCTCGGCTGATCTGGCGGCGATGGGGTTTCTCACGCTGGGGCGGCGTTTTCTTGGTGTCACCCACGACATCATTGATGACCGAATTGATGTGGTGACGCGTGGAACGCTGGGGCTCACGGTGGCGTGCGCGCGCTGCCATGACCACAAGTTTGATCCCATTCCAACGCGTGACTACTATGCGCTGTATGGTGTGTTTCAGAGCTGCGCGGAGGCGGTGGTGCCGTGTGCGACGGGGGAAGATCCGAAACTGGCGGTGCTGGTGACAAAGAATCATGATCTCATGACGAAGCGGCGTGAGGAGCAGATGGGGAGGACGCGGGCACGGGCCGCAGACTATCAGAAGGCGCTGTCGGAGTTGGAGAAGTATCCTGAGCAGGGCTTCGACCAGATTATCGATGTGAAGGATCTCAATCCTTTCATCGTGCATCGCTGGAAAGCGTGGGTGGAGGCTCATCCGGGGATTGAGCTAACTGAAGAAGTGCTTAAGAGGCCGGATTCACCGGCTTACGTGCCTGACGAGCACATCACGAACAATGAGATGTATTTCCCCTCGGGGGTCATCACCGAGCTGTGGAAGGCGCAGAGCGAGGTGGACCGCTTCATCATTCAAAACAGCGCCGCATCACCCCATGCGACCGTTTTGGTGGATCGTGAGCGTGCGGCGACGCCGCGTGTTTTCATCCGGGGGAATCCGCTGACGAAGGGCGATGCGGTGCCGCGGCAGTTTCTGAGCTTGTTCGGCGCGCAGCAGCCTTTCACGCAGGGGAGTGGGAGGCTGGAGCTTGCCAAGGCGATCATTGATCCGCGCAATCCGCTGACGGCGAGGGTGATGGTGAACCGGATCTGGCAGCACCACTTTGGACGCGGGCTGGTGAGTACGCCGAGTGATTTCGGCAAGCAAGGCACAGCGCCGAGCCACCCGGAATTGCTGGACTGGCTTGCGCGGCGTTTCATTGAATCGGGGTGGAGCGTCAAGGCGATGCACCGGCTGATCATGATGTCGGAGACTTATCAGCAGAGCAGTGGCGGCGGGGTGGTGGATCCGGCGCATGCTGATCCGGACAACCGGCTGCTGTGGCGCATGAGCCCGCATCGACTCAGCTTTGAGGAGGCGCGTGATGCGTGGCTGTTGGCTGCAGGACGGCTGAACCTAGAGGTGGGTGGTGCTCCCCTGCCCTTGTTTGCGGTGGGCAATCAACGGCGGACGCTCTACACGATGGTGGACCGTGAGAACCTACCTGCGGTGATGCGCACCTTTGATTTTGCCAATCCAGATCTTTCCATCCCGCAGCGGACGGAGACTACTGTGCCGCAGCAGGCTTTGTTTGGCATGAACCATCCGTTTGTCGTGCAGCAGGCGAAGGCGCTGCTGGGGCGTGCAGATGTCAAAGCGGCCGATGCAGCCGGGCGTGTGAGGCGCATTTATGGGCATCTGTTTCAGCGGGTGCCAACTGCGGATGAAATGGAGCAGGCGCTGCGGTTTGTGCAGGTGGATGAGCCACGGGTTATCGCGGAGGTGGATCACTCGAAGTCGTGGCAGTATGGCGTGGGAGAGTGGGATGAGAGCAGGGGCAGGGTGAAGGACTTCAAACCGCTGCCGCATTTCACCGGCAGTGCGTGGCAGGGGGATGAGGCATGGCCGGATGCGAAGCTGGGCTGGGCGCAGCTGACGGCGACGGGCGGGCATCCGGGGAATGACCGCAAGCATGCGGTGGTGCGGCGATGGATCGCGCCTGCGGACGGGACTTATGCGGTGAAGTCCACTTTGCTGCATGAGCCTGCTCCGGGCGATGGCATCCGCTCCTTCATCAGCCATAGCCAGCAGGGGCGACTGCATGCGGGGAGACTGCACCAGGGCAGTGCCGATTTGAACTTTGATACGCTGGCGTTCAAAGCGGGCGAGACGCTCGACTTCGTGGTGGACATCGGCGAGGTGCTTAACAGCGACCAGTTTTTGTGGACGATGCGGATTCATCAGACCGGCAACGTGGGTGCGGCTGGTGATGACGTTCCTGCACAGACTTGGGAGGCCGAAAAGGATTTTTCTGCGCAGCCGCGCTCGCAGCTCAACAACTGGGAGCAACTTGTGCAGGTGTTGATGCTGGCCAACGAGTTTATGTTTGTGGACTGATTACCTATGACACCCATTCTTAACCGCCGTGATTTTTTGCGCCGCTCTGGCATGGGGATGGGCATGCTGGGGCTGGCGGATCTGCATGCGGCTGCCAGTAACACGGGGAGGCCGCACTTTGCGCCTAAGGCGAAGCGGGTGATCCATTTTTTTCTCAATGGCGGGCCGTCGCATGTGGATACGTTTGATCCGAAACCGGCGCTGGCGCGGTATGAGGGCAAACCGGTGCCGAGCCACCGGCTGACGGAGCGGAAGACTGGGGCGGCGTTTCCTTCGCCGTTTAAGTTTCAGCGTTATGGGCAGAGTGGCATTGAGGTGAGTGAGCTGTTTGCGAAAACGGCGGAGCACATCGATGACATTGCGGTGATCCGATCCATGCAGGCGCAGGTGCCGAACCATGAGCCGTCGCTGATGCTCATGAATTGCGGCGACTCGGTGCAGCCGAGGCCGAGCCTGGGCTCGTGGCTGACGTATGGGCTGGGCAGTGCGAATGAGAATTTGCCGGGGTTCATCGCGATGTGTCCGGGCGGCATGCCGATCAAGGGCGCGGAGAACTGGCAGTCGGCGTTTTTACCGGGGGCGTTTCAGGGGACGTATGTGGACTCGAAGCACAAGGAGGTGGATCGTTTGATCGAAAACATCCGCAGTCCGCATGCGGACGCGCGGGTGCAACTGCGCCAACTGGAGCTGATGCGCCGCATCAATGAGGCACACAGGCAGGAGCGGAGTGATCCACGACTGGAGGCACGCATTCAAAGCTTTGAGCTGGCGTTTCGGATGCAGATGGAGGCGGCGGATGCGTTTGATGTGACGCAGGAGCCGCAGCACATCCGTGAGTTGTATGGCGAGGGTGTACATGGGCGGCAGACTCTTATTGCCCGTCGGCTGCTGGAGCGTGGTGTGCGCATGGTACAGCTCTGGCATGGCGCGGGGCAGCCATGGGACAATCATGATAATATTGAGACCAATCACCGCAGGCTCGCGGGGGAGATCGACCAGCCCATCGCGGCACTGCTGCATGACCTGAAACAGCGCGGCATGCTGGAGGACACGCTGGTCATTTGGGGTGGCGAGTTTGGCCGTACGCCCACGGTGGAGCTAAGCGGGGGCAAGTCCAAGCTGGGGCGCGATCACAATCACTATGGCTTCAGCGTCTGGATGGCGGGTGGGGGCATCAAGGGAGGCACGGTGTATGGCAGCACGGATGAGCTGGGCTTTGCTGCGGAGCAGAACCCCACCAGCGTGCATGATCTGCATGCCACGATTCTGCATCTGCTGGGTGTGAACCACGAGGAGCTGACCTACCGCTATGCGGGGCGGGATTTCCGGCTGACGGATGTACACGGCGAGGTGCTGCGGCGAGTGCTGGCTTGATTTGCCTGCTGTATGGGAATGCATGGCCGGGTGCGTCTGCTTCGGCGCCGCCAAACTGGCTCCTCGATCCGATTTTGGGAGGCTGCGTATCATGGGCATTGCCTTACGCTGGTGGACGGGCGGGCTGTCGCCACACCCATCCTACGACCCGCGCATGCGCTGCTGATGGGGTGATCCGATTGCAGTTCGCAAAACTCATTTCCGTTTAGCAGGTTGCTTCTTGCTCGAAAATTATGGGCTTCGACGGCGGCTGGCTGAGGACAGCCAGCCCTACCTGCGCCGGGCATGCGAGTATCTTCACGCTCGCTTTCCGGAAATCAGTTTCGCAAAACGCTAGATATGCGGAAGCAAGACTACTGCTTCAAATAGGCGATCAAATCTGCCATTTGCTGGGGTGTGATGGCGGCTTCGAGGCCTTCGGGCATGAGCGAGATGCCGGGACTGGTGAGGGATTTGATTTCGCTGCGGAGGACGGTGTCGGTGCCGCCATCTGCGCGTCTGAGGGTGAGGTTGCCGGCGGTCTCGCTGGAGATGAGGCCGGAGAGGGTGCGGCCGTCGTTGGTTTCGACGATGTAGAGCGCGAAGTTGGGAGAGACTTCGCGGTTGGGGTCGAGGACGTTGGTGAGGATTTGCTCTGCGGTCCAGGCTTTGATGGTGCCGAGGTTGGGGCCGACGTCGTTGCCGCGATCAAGATGACGGTGGCAGACCATGCAGAGGGTTTCGTAGATTTTTGCGCCGGAGGTGGGATCGCCGGCCAGAGTCATGACGGGTGCGTACTTGTCGATGACGGCTTTGCGATTGGAGGATGAGCCGTCGCCGATGAGTTTGGTGATGCGCTCGGCGAGGGCGGGTGTTTTTTGGCGGCCGAGCGTGGCCTTGGCGGCGACGCTGAGCTGCGAGGGGAGGATTTTTTTGGCTTCGACGGCGTCGAGGAGCTTGGCGATGCGGTCGGTGCGGGAGAGGAGGAGGGTGGTGGCTTTTTCGCGGAGTGCGGGGGTGAGTGTCGGCCAGGCGGTGAGGAGGATGTCGGCGACGGCGGGGTCGGGAGAAGAGCCGAGGGCTTCCAGAGCAGCCAACTGAAGTCCGGCGGACTGGGTGGGTGCCAAACATTTCAGCACCATAGGTTCCACCTGCTTCAATGGCTCAAACAAGGACAGCATGCGCAGAGCTTTGGTCTTGTCCGGCATATTCGATGCGGCTTGTTCGAAAACCTGATGCGACTCAGCCTGCCAGCGTGCTACATATTCCCGAGCGATTTGAATATGAGTTGGTTCATGTGCTGTCAGCAACTCGGTTGCTGTTCTGCCCGCCGCGCGCATGCCTTCTGCGATCGCCAGCATGATCTGACGTTTCTGATCATCTGGAAGGCCCTTGTGAGCAGCCACATCGCAAAAACAATCTGAAGGAGCAGGCCACTTCCCGTGCTTGCGCCCTATCATCCACCCTACCGAAGAAAGAAGCTGGACCTGACGTGGCTCCAGCATTCCATGCTGGAGAAGACCGTCAAATAATTCGATTTCATTGAAACCCGAACTTAGGAGCGCTGCCTCAAGCCATGGGTCGCCTGCGTCGAGAATAGCAATATCCGTCACACCCGTTTCCGGAGTCCCCTGCCAATAGCCATGCCTTAAACCACCGAGTGCAAACGCTGTGCTAAAGCGCACCCCTTTTGAAGGATCGTTGCGCAGGCTCTTAATCTCTTGCACTGAAGACAAACCTTCGATGCTGGCATAAGCTTCGATGCTTTGCGCCCGCACTCGTGGGTCGGGGTCATGCAGAGCCATCCGAAGTATCTCCCGACGAGAATTTTGCAGAGTTTGGTGAAGCATCTCTTGTCCATCCGGATGAAGCAGCCAGTCCGTTTTTATCGCAATTGCCTGGACCGCCCCCAATGCAGCGATTCGTCCCTGCGCGGTCTTCCCCGCCTTCACCATCACCCTCAGCGGCTCCATTGCTGCCTTGTCCTGGCGCTCGAAGAGGAGGCGCTGGGCGGTTTCGCGGTGCCAGGCGTTGGGGTGGTCGAGGAGGGCGACGAGGTCGGGGGTGGGGGCGAGGCTGAGCTTGGGGGTGGGGCGGGGTTTGAAGGGTTTTGCGGGGGCGTTTCCGGAGCCGCCTGAAGGCGGTACTACAATGCGGGGAACCAGACGGTAGAGGCGGCCTTTTTCGCGACCGCGGAGGAGATCGACGGCGGTGTGAATGTCGTCGGGGATGCTCCAGGGGTGCTCGATTACTTCGCGGTACATGTCGCAGACGTGGAGGCAGCCGTCGGGGGCGTTGACGAAATTGACGGGACGACACCAGAGGTCGTCGCTGGTGCAGAAGTTTTTCGTTCCATCGACCTGCACGGCTTTGAAGGTGACGCCGTCGGGAACGAGCTTCATGCGGTAGAAGAGATTGCCGGCGACATCGGCGACGAAGACGAAGTCGCGGTACTCGGGTGGGTAGGTATCGCCACGATAGACGGTGATGCCTGCGGAGGAGGTGACGACGCCTGCGCCGACGAGTTCGCTCCTGGGCAGTGTGCTGCCTTCCTGCACCCAGCGTTTGGCGCGGAACTCCCGCCAGGGTTCGGCAGGACTGGTGCGATAGACTGGGAGCTGGTCGCCGGCTTCGGCGCAGTCGTTGAGGGCGCTGGGGATAACGAGGTAGGGATTGCGCGCGAGGTAGCGGTAGGGCAGGACGACGTGCTGGCAGGGATTGCGAATGTTGCAGAGGAAGCGATTGCCCCAGTCGTCGAAGGTATTGCCGAAGCGTGCGCCGCCGCTTTCGAGGCGGACATCGCCGGTGCTGGGATCGAAGCTGAAGTCGTTGCGCTTGATGGGCAGTGGTTTGAAATCGTCGGGAAGTGGCATGACGGACTCGCTGCCGGGGGCGCGCTGGATTTCGCCGCCGTTGCTGCCGCCGGCGATGTAGATGCGGTGGTCGAGGCCCCAGATGGGATTGTTCATCACGGCCTGGACGTTGAGCTTTTTGAAGCCGGTGAAGATTTTTTGCCGCACGTCGGCCACGCCATCGCCATTCGTGTCCTTGAGGTACCACACATCGGGGGTGGCGGTGACGAAGATGCCGCCTTTCCAGCAAGCGGCGCCGGTGGGCCAGGAGAGGCCTTCGGCGAAGACGGTGGACTTGTCGAAGACGCCGTCGCCATTGGTGTCGGTGAGGAGGCGGACTTTGCCGATGGACTGGTCGGTGGGGTTTTCCTGGGCGTGCTTGTGGCGCTCTTTGTCCGTGTAGGGGTAGTCGTTCATCTCGCACACGTAGGCGCGGCCGTCTTCGTCGTAGGTGATGGCGACGGGATCGGTGACGAGGGGCTCGGCGGCGATGAGCTGCATCTCGAAGCCATCGAGGACGTGGAAGGTCTTCGCGGCGTTTTGCGGCTCGGTGGGCGGTGTGGAGGGGAACTGCAGTTCCTCAGCGGACCTGCCGGTGAGAGGGAGGCACAGAGCCAGGCATGCGATCAACGGACGTTGCATGCAGTGAGGACGGCACTAAAGGGCTGGTTCTTGCCTTGCACCCTGCATCCACGGCTGGATGACAGTGCCTTTTCTTCATGGTAGGTTGGGATTCGACGTCCTTGCATCCCTGCCACGACTCGCCAGACTACCTGCCCTTTTCCCAGCCATGGCCTACATCAACGAAAACTACAACAAGCTCAAAGCCGGTTACCTCTTCCCTGAAATCGCCCGTCGTGTGAAGGTGTTCACCGAGGCCAACGCCGAAGCGGCCAAACGGCTGATCCGCTGCGGTATCGGCGATGTGACCGAGGCGCTGCCAGAGGCCGTGCGCACGGCGATGCACAAGGCCGTGGATGAACAGGGTGACCGCGCGACCTTCCGTGGCTACGGCCCGGAGCAGGGCTACGATTTCCTGCGCAACGCCATCGCCGAAAACGATTTCAAGGCCCGTGGCATCCAGGTGGAAGCCGATGAAATTTTCATCTCCGACGGCAGCAAATGCGACACCGGGAACATCCTCGACATCTTCGGTGCGGGGAACAAGATCGCGATCACTGATCCGGTGTATCCTGTGTACGTCGATACCAACGTCATGGCGGGCAATACGGGCGAGGCTGACGAAAGCGGTGCCTATGCGGGCCTGCACTACCTCAAGTGCACGCCTGCCAACGGCTTTGTGCCTGAGATCCCGAACGAGCAGGTGGATCTGGCCTACCTGTGCTACCCGAACAATCCGACGGGTGCTGTGGCCACCCGTGCGCAGCTTGAAGCGTGGGTGAAATACGCCTTGGCCAACGGAACCACGATCCTCTATGACGCCGCCTACGAGGCTTTCATCCGTGATCCTGAGCTGCCGCGCTCGATCTATGAAATCGAGGGAGCGCGTGATTGCGCCATCGAGTTCCGCAGCTTCTCCAAGAACGGCGGTTTCACCGGTGTGCGCTGCGGTATCGTGATCATTCCAAAGGGCCTTATGGGCAAAACGAAAGCCGGAGGCAAACAGGCGATTCATGCGCTCTGGAGCCGCCGCCACAGCACGAAATTCAATGGTGCCTGCTACATTGTCCAGCGCGGTGCGGAGGCGATCTACTCGGCCGAAGGCAAGGCGCAGGTGAAGGCACTCATTGAGCACTACATGGGCAATGCGGCGCTGCTGGTCGATGCTTGTAAAAAAGCAGGACTGACCGTTTTTGGAGGAGTCAATGCGCCCTATGTCTGGGTCGGCTGCCCGAGCGGCGTGACGAGCTGGCAGATGTTCGACAAGATGCTCAATGAGGCAAATGTGGTGATCACTCCTGGCAGCGGCTTCGGCAGTGCTGGCGAGGGCTACTTCCGCATCAGTGCGTTCAACAGCCGTGCGAATGTGGAGGAAGTGTGCCGGCGGATTGCGGCTTTGTGATTTACTACCACTGGATTTGACGTTAAATTCAGCCATGCCAGTCCTAGAGGCCATCGAGAATGACATAAAACAACTCCCGCGCAACGCAGCGCTGGAGTTGCAGGACTGGCTGGCGGATTATCTCGACGACCAAGAGATGATCTCTCCCGATTTTCTGGCTGCCATTGAACGTGGGAAAAGTGATCTCGAAGAGGGACGTGTGCGGGTCCTTCGCTCCGACAACTCTTGAGTTAAGATGCATCAAGCCACTGAGGTCTATACCAAGGAGTTTGATCAGGTTTATCTCTCCTTGTCGGCAACAATCAGGCAACGCATCGAGTCCAGGATTCGCGAATTGGGTGGCAGGCTGGAGACCTATCCTCACATCAGGCTGCAAGGACGTGAAGAGTTCAAACTACGCGTGGGCGATTATCGCATCATCTACGAGTTCGATCTTGGGCGAAATGAGATTTATCTTATAGCGATGGGACACCGTCGTGAAGTCTATCGGTGACCTCGCTCACACGAAATCCGTGATCGAGCCGAAGTCGGCGTCGAAGAGGCGGCGGTAGGTCCGGAAGGCGAAGTGGTCGGTCATGTTGGCGATCCAGTCGCAGACGAGACGGGCACGGGCGGATGCATCGGCGGCGGCTTGGATTTCCTTTTCGATTGAAGCAGGCATCAGGTGCAGGCCTCTGGGCTGCACGGTGTCGATGTAGCGTTCCTGAAGCACGCCGAAGACGCGGGTGAGGATGAAGTCGGCCTTGTGGTCGAGCTGCTGGAGCTGCGGGCTGAGGAAGACGAGTTCGAGGGCGATCTTTTTGTGGAGATCTGCGCGCCTGCGCTGCACGGGATTGATTTCCAAGGCATGCTGATGTCTGCGTGTGCTCTGGCTGAGGAAGTTTGCGGCGGGCACCAGTTTCGTGGCGCGGATGCATTCGCCAATGAGGCGGTTCAGGCGGCCTTCGACGCGGTTTTCACGCACGGCTTTGCAGAGGAAGGCCACATCAGCGAGGTCGGCTTCGGAGAGGTCACCCTGCTCTTCCGCCCAGCGTTCCAGGCGCTGCACGTTGATGAATCCGGCGTGGATGCCGTCTGCAATGTCATTGAGGGAGTAGGCGGTGTCGTCCGCCCAGTCCATGATCTGGCACTCGATGCTGCGGAAGCTGTTGCGCACCGGACCAGGGGTGAGTTCCAGAGGGAAGGCCTGACAGCCGAGGGTGAAATCGAGCCAGCGTTCCTGTTCGTTGTAGAGGTAGTGATGTTTTGCCTGTGGGGTCTCAGCTTGCAGCGTTTTGTATTTCAGTACGCCGTCCAGCAAAGCGCGGGTGGGATCCATGCCGCTGCGGCCTTCGCTGAAGAGTGTCTGCGTGAGGATGCGGAGGGTCTGGGCATTGCCCTCGAAGCCGCCGTAGGGTGCCATCAGGTGGTGCAGGGTGCGCTCGCCAGCATGGCCGAAGGGAGGGTGGCCGAGATCGTGGCTGAGGCAGGCGCTTTCGACGAGATCGGAGTCGATGAAGCAATCATCATCCAAGGACTGGCTCTGCTGCGTGAGCCAGCCGCAGATGCTGCGGCCGATCTGTGCCACTTCAATGCTGTGCGTGAGGCGAGTGCGGTAGAAATCGTACTCGCCGGACAAGAAGACCTGGGTCTTGTTTTGGAGGCGGCGAAAGGCGCTGCTGTGGATGATGCGATCCCGGTCGATCTGGAAGGGGCTGCGGTATTCACCGGCATACGCTGAGCGTGAAGCGAGCGTTTCGAAGTCGAAGGAAGTGTAAAAGCGGTTCGCGGGCATGCGGTAGGTACCGCGATGCTAGCAGGTCGTGGCGGACGGGCAAGGCCGCTGCTTCAGTGTTCCCGACGGAAGGCAAACTGCTCAGGAGGCATGTAGCTGCCGTCTTTCGAATCTCTTTGCTGACGTTTGCCCTCGACGAAGGCGGGCTTGAAGGTCAGGTGCTGCACCTTTTCGATCTCGACATCGGTCACACCCTTCGCCCGCAGGCGGCTGCGTTCATAAAATCGAAATTTTTGGATTTCAAGCATGGCGGTTACTTTTAAAGACACCCATGCAGTGAGTTGTGTTCAAAACTGACCGGTGTTTAGCAGCACCAAGGTGCAGGCTTCCTCGCAACCAATTCCAGCTTTTTGCAAAGCATCTGCCAGAGAGGCATTTTCCGCGCCCGGATTGAAGATGACCCTGCGCGGCTTGAGTGCGATGAGCTTGTCCTGCAATCCTGCAGAGATCGCGGGACCGACATACATTGTCACAGTATCCACCGGATCTGAGATCAAGTCCAGATCTGCCACCACGGAAATGCCCTCAATTTCCGCCAACTTTGGATGCACGGGAACGACTTCATGCCCGTGCTTCTGTATAAGGAGCAAAGCGCGATGGCTGTAGCGCGCGGGATTGTTGCTGGCTCCGACGATGACGACTTTTTGTTTGCTCATGATTTTTGATCCTCCTCATCCAGATGGAAATGATGCAATGCGCGATGCGCCGCCGGCGCGAGCACAATGCCCATGATGGAAATGAACACCAAGCCACTGAAGAGGGCGTAGAATGAAGCGAAGATCTTGGCGGCATCTGAAGGCAGGTCTCCCATGGGTCCCATGCCGCCCAGGATCATCGAGGCGTTCAGCAGGCTGTCGATCCAACTGAATTTGGCGATGTAATGATAGCCGAAAATGCCGATGCCGAGCGCCACACTGACGACGATCAACGCTATGGAGGCATACTTGATCACCCGCCGGGCAAAAACCCAACGCGGAGCAAGAGGAGCGGTGCGTGATTCAAACATGGCGTACTACCATCCCGGCGACGCCACAAATTGCAAGACCGGCTCCGGCTTTCCGATTTCGTTGAAGCGGAACTTGCCATCGTGACAGCCGGTGATGATACGCGTGGTTTTTCCGATGCGCTGCATCAGTAATACGTTCACACGGTCATCGTACCGGGGGATCTTGTCTTTGGTCCTGCGGCTTTTCGGGTCCACGGAAACAACGCGAGTACGCAGTCACGTGCACTGACCAGACGTTTGCGTTCGGCCGGCTTCGTGGAATTCACCAGCCTTGTGGCCGAGTTTGTCGGACGTTGCATCCAGCGTTTGCCTCTTTTACATGCGACCATGAGCCCGAGACCTTGGATCATTGCTGAAACAAACTGGAAACACGTCAAAGCCACGCGCTACGAGGCGGCGGTACTGCCATGGGGAGCCACGGAGGCGCACAACTGGCATCTGCCCTATGCGACTGATTCGCTGCAGAATGATGCCATCGCAGCCGAGGCAGGGCGCATCGCGTGGGAGGCGGGAGCCAAGGTGGCCATCTTGCCGAACATACCTTTCGGGGTGCAGACGGGACAGCTTGATGTGCCATTCTGCATCAACATGAATCCGACCACGCAGATGATGGTGCTCGACGATGTCATCAGCAGTCTGGAAGGCGTGGGTGTGATGAAATTCGTCATCTTCAACGGCCATGGTGGCAATGATTTCCGGCAGATGCTGCGGGAACTGCAGGCGAGGCACCCGAAGATGTTTCTCTCCACCGTTTCCTGGTTCAATGCGGTGAAGGGAGAAGACATCTTCAACATCGTGGGTGATCACGCTGACGAACGCGAGACCAGCCTGATGATGCACTTCCATCCCGATCTGGTGCTGCCGAAAGACGAATGGGGTCCTGGTACTGACAACCGGTGGAAGCTGAAGGCGATCAACGAAAAATGGGCTTGGGCGCAACGAGCTTGGAGCAAGGCGACGAATGATACGGGTTCGGGAGATCCGCAGCATAGCACGGCCGAGAAAGGCCAGCGGTACTTTGAGGCGCTCAGCGCCAAGATCTCGACGTATCTGATCGAACTCGCCGCCGCAGACATCAGCGATCTTTACGAGAAATCGAAATGATACGCTTCATCGTCAGCCGCATCGTGCAGGGTATCATCGTGATCTTCGCGGTGATCACCATCACGTTTACGCTGTCGAAAATGGTACCTGGCGGTGCGGTGCGGAATGAGCGCTTCATCACCGAGGAAGCCCGGAAGGCGCAGGATGAGTATTACGGACTGAACAAACCATGGATCGTGCAGCTAGGGCTGCAGTTCAAGCATTACGCCACGCTGGACCTGCCGGAGTCGTACCACTACAAGGGGCGTGGCGTGGATGAGATCATCGCCTCGGGATTTCCGATATCGGCAGCAGTGGGTGGTGCGGCGTTGCTGATTGCGCTGGCCGTCGGCGTGCCGCTGGGAGCCTACGCGGCGCTGCGGCCCAACACGCTCGAAGATCGCACGAGCACGGTAGCGGCCACGCTTGGCATTTGCACCCCTAGCATGGTACTTGGGCCGCTCATTGCGCTGCTGTTTGGCCTGAAGCTGCGATGGTTCAATGCCTCGGGCTGGTTTGATGCATCGGACTGGGTGCTGCCTGCGCTCACGCTGGGCATTATCTACAGTGCCTACATTGCGCGGCTCACACGCGGCAGCCTACGTGAGACGCTTGCGCAGGAGTTCATCCGCACCGCACGTGCGAAAGGAGCGAGTGAAAGTTCGGTGGTCTTTCTCCACGCGATGAAGCTTGCCTGCCTGCCGGTGCTCAATTTTCTCGGGCCTGCGGCGGCGGGGCTGCTCACGGGTTCCTTCATCGTTGAAACTGTGTTTCAACTGCCCGGCCTCGGCCAGTTTTTCATCTCCGCAGCCACGAACGGTGATCACCAGCTGACGATTGCCATCTCCGTGTTCTACGCCGCTCTCATCGTCAGCTTCAATCTGCTGGTGGACATCCTGCAGGCTGCTCTCAACCCACGCATCCGACTCCAGGCATGAGCAGTACCACAGGGCCCAGTCTTTCTCCGATGCGTGCTGCGTGGCAGCGGCTCATGCGGCAGCGCATGAACGCGTGGGCGTTGTGGTTTCTAGTCGTACTCGTGCTGCTATGCGGCGCTGGCCCAGAGTTGTCGCCTTACGATCAGTCGCAGCAGAATCTTGAACTCAAGGCCGCGAATCCAAGCACTGCGCACTGGCTGGGCACGGACCCGCTGGGACGTGACATGCTAACGCGCATTCTGCACGGGGGGCGTGTGTCCCTGGAAGTCGGATTGCTCGCCACGGCGGTCGCGTCCATCATTGGTGTGCTTTACGGCATGACCGCTGGCCTCGCTGGCGGACGCATGGATGCGGCGATGATGCGCATCGTGGACATCCTGTATGCTTTTCCCTTCATCAACTTCGTCATCCTGCTCATGGCCATCGTGGGGCGTGAATTCTGGCTTATCTTTGTGGCCATTGGTGCGGTGGAATGGCTCACGATGGCGCGAGTTGTACGCGGGCAGGTGCTGGCGCTGAAGAATCTGGAGTTTATCATTGCGGCGCGGGCCTGCGGTGCGGGCTTCTGGCACATCGTGTGGAAACACCTGCTGCCGAATGTGATGGGGCCGGTCATCATTTATGCCAGCCTCACGGTGCCGGGCGTGATGCTGCTGGAGGCGGCGCTGAGCTTCCTCGGCCTCGGCATTCAACCGCCGGATGCGAGCTGGGGTGTGCTGATCCAGGAAGGGGCCAGATCGGTGGAGAGTTATCCCTGGCTGCTGATTTACCCCGGCATCTTTTTTTCCACCACGCTGCTCGCGCTCAATCTGCTGGGGGATGGTCTGCGCGATGCGTTCGATCCCAAGTCGATGTCACAGCAGTAAATGAAAAATATTTTCATGCGGGCTGAATACGCGTGACGAAAACTCGTCAGAGAGTGCGGACACCCATTCCTCCCACTCCAATGAAAACACTCTTCTCAGTCATTGCTGCAGCCGCAGTTCTTGGTTTTGCAGCTCCCACCAGTGCCAAGGCTGAATGCCAGGGCGAGACACGCATCGTCGGCTACACCGCCTATGGCGCTCCCATCGTTTCCGTTTACCAGATTGTCGGTTACGACGGCTATGGGCGTCCGATCGGCCGGTGGGTGACACAAGGCCCGCAGGGTGGCTACGGCTACGGTGGAGTGCAGCGCCCCATCATTGTGCGGCCTAGCATCAACTTTGGTTTTGGTGGCTACAACTCCGGCTGCAATACCGGCCATGGCTACCATCATGGCTCCAGTCATCATCGTGGTTTCCGCAGGTAGTAGCGCGGGAACCTGATTGATAGCTGCCCACGCGGCCCCGCCAGTGCACGGCGGGGCCGTTTTGTTGATGCCTTCGTTGCATGAATGACGTGCTTCGTGTCATGTTTGCGCATGCGCTGGATTTTTCGTATCCTCTTTCTCGCCGCCTGCCTCAGCGGCATCGCGTGGTTTCATCACGTCCGTACGCACCGGCCTACGCGGGTCGAGGAGGCCAATCGCGCCGGCATTCTTCTGGCTGGCAACGGCAGCGAACCTGCCACGCTCGATCCGCATCTTGCCAGCGGTCAGCCGGAGCATCTGATCTTCCATGCGCTCTTCGAGGGTCTCATCGCCCCAGCACCTGACAATCCTGATGGTGATGCGCCCGGCGCCGCCGCCACATGGACCTCCGACCACTTCACCGTCTGGACCTTCAAACTCCAGCCACAGGGCAGATGGAGCGATGGCACGCCGCTAACTGCCGCAGATTTTGTTTACTCTTACCAGCGCATCTTGACGGCGCAGCTCGGTGCGGATTACGCGAGCATGCTTTACCCCATGCTCAACGCGGAGGAATTCCACACTGGTAAAATCAAGGATTTTTCCCAAGTCGGCGTGAAGGCACTCGATCCGCTGACGCTGCAGATCACGCTGAAAGGCCCTGCGCCCTATCTGCCGAGCATGCTCAAGCATTATGCGTGGTTCCCGCTGCCGAAGCAGGCCATCGAAAAATTTGGCAAGATGACCGACCGCAACACACGCTGGACGCGGCCTGCAAACATGGTGTGCAACGGCCCCTTCAAACTGAAGAGCTGGCAGGTCAATCAGGCGCTCGAAGTCGAACGGAACCCGCAGTACTGGGACGCGACCACGGTCAAGCTCAACGGGATCATCTTCCTGCCCATCTCAAGCGACACGACGGAGGAGCTCGCCTTCAACGACGGCCAGCTGCATGTAACGCTGACGATGCCGCTGTCGAAAATCCCTGCCTACAGCGAAAGCAAATCGCCCTATTATCACAACGATCCCCTGCTCAGCGTTTACATGTACCGCTGCAACACCAAGAAAAAGCCTTTCGACAATCCGCTGGTGCGGCGTGCTCTTGCCCTGGCCATTGATCGCGAGAGCATCACGCGGAATATTCTCCGCGCTGGTCAGCAGCCCGCCACCGGGCTGACCCCGCCGGGTTGCAACGCTGACTACAAAGTACCGAACATCATGCGCTTCGATCCCGCCGAGGCGAGGCGGCTGCTGGCCGAGGCTGGCTTCCCAGATGGAAAAGGGTTTCCGCCGTTCGACATCCTCATCAACACGAGCGAGTCCCATCGTTCGCTCGCCCAGGCCGTGCAGGCCATGTGGAAGGAGCATCTCCACATTCCGGCTGGCGTGTTGAACCAGGACTGGGGTGTGTATCTCGAATCTCAGCGCAAGTTTGATTATCAAATCGCGCGCTTCGGCTGGGTGGGTGACTATCTCGATCCCTCCACTTTCCTGGCCATTTGGCAAACCGGGGACGGCAACAACAACACGGGCTGGGGCAGCAAACGCTATGACGAACTCATCCGTCAAAGCTTTCTGGAAGCTGATAGCGGCAAACGTCTGCAGCTCCTCAGCGAAGCCGAAACCCTTCTGCTCAACGAGGTTCCCATGCTTCCGATTTATTGGTACACGCATTCCTATCTAATGCGCCCTGAAGTCAAAGGGTTGCTGCCGTCCTTGCTGCAACATCGTTGCTACAAGGCGGTGGAATTGAGGCCGTGAGTAAATAAAAAGGCGCAGGAGAATCTCCTGCGCCTTGTACTCGCTGCGAAATGGTGAGGCCCGTCAGCCTGACTTGCGCCAGATCGTGGTCAGCGTGCCACGAAATATGATCTTCACAGCTTGCGTGGTCACCCGTTCACGGAAGTGGGGCGAAGCCTCGCGCTCAACGAGCTCCCATTGTTCGATGGCCTCGCCATTCAATGTCGCATGCACTGGAATAGATTCGGGGTGATGGCAGACGAAACTGTTTTTGTGCTCCTGCTCGACACGCCAGCCCGGCGCCAGCTGCCACGTCACGACGTGAGATGTAGCAAGGCCGACATCGTCGCAAATTTCCACCTGGTCCTGCGTGGCATGCACGGCACGCTGCCTGCGCCGCCCTTCACAGGCAAGGCTCATCACGCAGATGTCATCGCTGATTTCGAGATCTGGTTTGCCATGATGCTTCGCCCACAAAAACGCTCCCATGCGCTGGGGTGTGGAACGGCCTGTGACCGGCACGGGTCCATTGTGAGCCTCCCATGACGCGAGTCGCGCCCGTAGTTCCGGGTTGCCATAATAAGCGCCTGTTCCTGGATCAATGATGAGCGCGTGCTGCTCAAACCACAGCGACACATGCAGTGCATCGAGATGACCATGCGCGGCCATGCTTCCCAGCCCGAGTGGGGAGGCATCCGCTCTAGCAGTCCAGCGTGCGTCGCGCCAGATCGCCAGCCCGCTTTGCTCATGCGTCAGCCACTTGCTGCGCGTTGCCTCTTTTATTCCTTGGGGGGGCTCACCCAGCCAGAAGCGTAATGCAGCGCCGTCTGCCCGGTTCAGCAGCCAGCCGCGAAATTCTGCAGCGGCGTTCGTGCGTTTCAGCGGCAGCGGCAGCACCTGCGCATCATCGGAATCGCCAAAGTCCCAGCACTCCGGAGTTTCAACCACATCCACGCAGTACTGTGCGGCTTTGGTGAGCAGCTCGCTTACTTCTGCTTTGAAGCCACCGACAGCTGTGCCTGCATGCCAACACATTTCCCAGGCGAAGAGGTGATAGTGAAGCGCCTGCTCCTTGTTGCCGCCATCGGGGGCGAACTGCTGCAGAATCTCACGCTCCAAAAGTTTCACCAAGTGCTGTGTGGGATGGATCATGCGCGCCAGCGCCGGCCAGCGGGAGATCGCCATCAGCAGTGCGCTCAGTTCACCGATGAGATGATTGTTCGCCGAGGAGCCGAACGATCTGCGCTGCCAGATCCACCATGCATGCGGGGGAACGATGCGGGCGGTCAGTTCATCCTGCCTGCGGGCGAGTTCGGGATCGTTGCAGCCGCGCACCAGCGCATCGAACCAGCAGAAGTTCATCAGTCGCAAACCTGCTTCCAGCGGACTGGTCCAGTTGATGCCATGTCCTGGTGGGTTGCGATCACACCAGTCCTCCAGCCAGAGCTGCGAAACGCGGATGGCATGCACTTCGTCGTTCAGCGCACTGTGCATCGCCATGCGTGTCATTTCACTCCAGCGATTGATCTCCCAGATGGTTCGTGCATCTGCGTCGTGCTGCAGATGACGATGATCCAGCTTTCGCGAGGGGATGTCTGGATCAATCACGACACCCAAGGTCGCATCGCGGTGCCAGCATGGTGGTGCCCCTACTTCGACACACTTCCAGCCGAAAAGATCCCACTCACCGCGCATCAGCCTTTCAGCATCCGCAGCGAGTTGTCTGCACAACTCGGGCGGCACTTGATCGCGCCGGGGCAGCTTGGGGACCTCCGTGAAGGTGCCATCCCATGTCCTGCGGGAGATTCGCCGGAGATTCGCGATCTCGTTTCGCCGTCCAAGGCGCTCAGCCACGCGACGGGTGATCTCGCCGACACTCATGGCGCGCAGCCGCTGCATGTACCAACCCAGTCCCATCAGAGTTCGATGCTTCGCCCTTCTCGAATCGACTCCAGCACTGCAAACGTCAGATGCATGCTCTGCCGTGCCTGTTCATAGGGCAGCGGATGTACCGCTCCGTCCTTCAAGAAGGCCAGCCATGCTGCCATTTCTTCTGCATGGCCCTTAGATGCGAATTTTTTCACGGTTACTTTGCGCTGTTTGAAAATCGACAGCTTCATGAAGTTCTCGCATTCGCATACCAATCCGCTGGCGAACACGCGAAATGTTTCCTTTGGAAAGGCAGAGTCGCCTTCGGCTGAGTAAATCACCTGTGCTGATGAGCCGTCCGCAAACTCGATCTGCGCTGTGACTGAGTCAGGCACATTGGGACGGCCAACCGTCTGAGCTGAGACCTTCACCGGCTTGCCGAGAACATGGCAGGCGAAATCGAAGAAGTGACAGGCCTCTCCCAGCACACGTCCGCCACTTTCGGCGACATTCGCATACCAGTGATCTGGCGCGAGCACGCCTGCATTCACCTGAAAGGCCAGTGTCTTCGGTCCAGAGACGGCTTTCAGCACTTCCATCATCGCTGCTGTCGCAGGAGCAAAGCGGCGGTTGAATCCGACCATCACGCTGCCCTTTGATTCGAGCATGGCTGAGTCGATCTGCCCTAGTTCCTCAGGGGTCAAACAAAGTGGCTTTTCCACGAACACCTGTTTGTCGGCTTGAAGCGCCTTCAATACGAGCGGTGCGTGCAGATGATGTCGCGTGCCGATCATCACGGCGGCGGCTTTATGATCAAACACCTTCGCGGAGTCTGTCTCTGCGTTCGCGAAACCAAACTTCTCTTTCACGTGACGCGCTGAGAGGCCGGTCGCATTCACAATGGTTTCGAGGGTGAGCTTTCCCTTCACATGCGGCAGCAACATTGTGCGTGCGAAATTGCCAGCACCGATGACGTCGAGTGTGTGAATGCGGTTTTGCAGTTGAGCTTTTAGGAGGTCTGGGAACTCGGGTGCTGTTTCGCGTTTCCCGTTTCCAGACCGGGTGAAGCCGGGACTACAATACTCGATCAGGACGCCTAGCTCGCTCTCGAGTTGGTCGTAAACTTCCAGGACATCGCCAAAGCCAACCCGGCGTGTTGTTACCGGATTTAAATCAAGCTGCCCGGTGCGCATCAGTTCCAAGGAGGCCTCAAAGTTGCGGTTCTCGGTCCAGCGCACGTGGCCGATGGGGTAGTCCTGGCCACCCCATTCGTACTGGGGATCGTAGCGACCTGGGCCGTAGCTGCGCGAGTAGCGAACCTGAATGTCTTTCATGTAGGCCGTCTTCCATGATAACTCTGCATCGTAGATACCTACGATCACCATCACGCCGCGATCACGCAGGCATGAGATGGCGGTGTCCGCAGCATCGCGGCCTTTGCCGCCGACACAGAGCAGCACTGCGTCCACGCCGTGGCCGCCTGTCCATGCGCGCACCTCGTCTTCGAGCTTTGATTGCGTGGGATTCACGACGCGCTCTGCACCCATGGCGAGGGAGGTTTGCAAACGGTCTGAGACGAAATCCACGCCCATCACCCGTGCACCGGAAGCTTTGAGCAAGCTCGTTGCCAGCAGGCCGACAAGCCCCTGCCCCAGCACTAGAACGCGCTCGCCAAGCCGCGCACCGCTTTGGCGCACGGCTTCCATTGAGATCGAAGTGAGCGTGGTATAGGCGGCCTGCCAGTCTTCCACGCCTGCGGGAATGGGTGAGGCGAGCAGATCTGGCACTGCGATTATTTCCGCATGAAAGGCACACTCTGCGCCGCCGCAGGCGACGCGGTCTCCTATGCGAAAACGCGAGTTCAACTCATCCACCGCGACCACCACGCCTGCGGCTGAATAGCCTAGAGGAGTGGGTGATTCGAGTCGGTTGCGCACCTTTTGCAGGGCTGCTTTCCAGCCTAGTGTCTTCGCCGTGTCGATCACTTTTTTGACCTGATCCGGCCGCGCTTTTGCTTTTTGAAGCAATGACATCCGTGCCTGCTCCACCTTCATGCGTTCCGTGCCCGGCGAGATCACCGAACACGTTGTCTGCACCAGGATGCCTCCAGGCGGCGGCACGGGTGCAGGGACGTCCTGCAATTCGAGGCGTCCGTCTTGGTATTGGGCGAGTTGTTTCATCGATGGGAATTCAAATCACTGTTTCAGCCTGCTCACCAGCCACTTGTGCTTGCCCGCGCTGGTTTTCTCCACTTCCGGCACCTGCCGTAGAGTGAGTGTGAAGTCATCGCCTAGTTTTTTTAACAGACCTGAGCGCATCGCATCATCACGGCTGCTTTGCCATTGCTGACCGGGTTGAAAGCGGCATTCTACGATGCCTTCGTGCTCTTGGAAAAACTGCACGGCGAGCAGGTTGTCGAAGATGCGGTCGTGCATGTTGATGGCGGTGAGCGAGATGCGGCGACCTGTGGCGCTGACGAGGTATTCGTAATCGCGGCCGACGATTTCAGATGCCTCACCATTCGTGACTTTCGCGTAGTCTCCGGTGCGATACCTGATGAGGGGCATGACGTGATTGTGAAAGGAAGTGCCGATGATTTCGTGGTTTCCGTCTGTGTCTGGTTCACCGAATTCGGTGAAACCATAGGTGGGCCAGAATTGGAGGTGGTTGGAGGTGCGGCCCTGAGCGGCGAGGACCACGCGCTCGCTGTGGCCATACCAGTGAAACACGCGTGCTTCGAAAAAGTGCTCCAGGTATTGCTGTGACTCTGCGGTGAGTTTTTCTGAACCGCAGAGCAGCGAGGTGAGCTTGAAGTCGAGATTGAGGCCGGTTTGCTCAAGTCCGCGTGCCAGCATGAGTGCCGCGCTGGGATAGGCATGCAGGTGTTGAGGACGGAAGCGGTTCAACGCAGAGACGTACTCGGGCAGGCGTTCCAGCGTGAGATGGTAGGAGGAAAGGATGAGCCAGTTACGGGTGGCGTCGAAGTAGCTGATGTCACCACCGGCTTTGCTTGATGTAACGCCACCGCGAATCACGGCCACGCGATCTCCAACGCGATAGCCGCGCCGTGACCACTGAGCCTCCAGATAGGCCTGCTCCTTTGGACGACTGATGCCTTTGTGCAGATAAAAACCGACGGGGACGCCGCTCGACCCGCCTGTGGTGATGTAGAGGCGCTGCTTGGCGCCGAACTCTGGATTGACCATCTGCTCGCGATGCAAAACTAAATCCTGCTTTGTCAGCAGCGGGTAGGCGGATAGTTGTTCGAGGGCTTCAAACTTTGATGGATTGACTCCATGAGCTGCAAATCGCTCCGCATAAAAGGGAGTCTTCGCTGCTGCGGTCAACGAATCTCGGAGCGCCGCGATCTGATAGCGCCGGATGGTCGCCGCATCCCACGTCTCCACATCGCGCGCTTCGTTTTGAAATCGCGTGTAGGCCGGGCCGTAGCGGAGGGACGATGGCATCGCCCTATACAGCCGTCCTGCCAGTGACTTCACCGGCTGCGGTGCTGCTTCGTAGAGTTTGAGCAGCGGATATAGAGTGTCTTCGAGCGACATTTTATTTGGCGAGAAGGCACACTGGAAAGTAATCCACTCCCATTCCTAAATTGCAGGCGGCTCCCGGTGCTTGAGGTACAGATTGCCATCAAAAGGTGCGACTTCGTGATAACCCGCATCGAGGAGCAGCTTGCGGAGCTCGGCAAGGCTTGAACCAAACTCCGCCAATTGGTTGTCGTATCCTTCGATGCAAAGCGCCGGACGATGCTTTGCAAGCAATTCAGACATTCCCTTCAAAGCGAGCACTTCCGCACCTTCGACATCCATCTTGATGCAAGCAACGCGGCTGGAGAGAGGGTTTACCTTCACCCAATCGTCAAAGATGACGGCATCCACCTGAATGACGTCCGAAGTCGATGCCCCGGTGGCAATGCGTGAGTGACCCGAGTTGATCGCCTCAACTGCGAATGACACTGCCCCGGCCACATTTGACACGGCCTTGCGCACGACCTTCATGCGGTCGCCCAATCCGTTTCGCTGCACGGATTCGCTGAGGCAGAGTTCGATGGGAGGATTTGGCTCGAAAGCAACCACATGAGCCTGCCGCAGTTCGGATGCGACGAGCAAAGCGAAGTAGCCAACATTGGCTCCGATGTCGAGGAAGGTCTCGCCATCCTTCATATTGTTGAGAATGAACCTGCCTGTCGTCGGCTCGAGGTTTCCGAACAAGCGGAGCATGAAGGAAGTGTAATCAAACTCCGAGCCGATTTTCATCTCGACGCCTTCCCGAGTTGTGACCCATTCTGAGCGGCTCAGGAGCATTTGCCGTATGGGCAGATTGGAAGAAGAAATCCGCATGAAGCGGTCGCGGCCGCGAATGAAGGGCCAACGACGGCAAAAGCCAGTCCAGGCCCTGCCCCAGACACCTGGGTGAGCGGTTCGCGCGGGTGATGTTTGGTCGCTTGTCATGGGTGTTCTGAGAACATTCGCGCTTCAAGCGGTGCTTGAGTTTCACGGTGATTGAGAATTCGCAACGCAGCCATGGCGGCACCAAAACCATTGTCGATGTTCACCACGGTAAGGCCAGCGGCGCAGGAGTTGAGCATGCTGAGCAGAGCGGAGATGCCATGCAGATTTGCGCCATAGCCGACGCTTGTTGGAACTGCGATCACCGGAGCAGCGACGAGTCCGCCGAGGACACTGGGCAGTGCGCCTTCCATGCCGGCGATAGCGATAACGATGCTCGCTGCACGCAACTCATCAAGGCGTGCAAGAAGACGATGGAGACCGGCCACACCGACATCAGTGATGCGATTCACTCTTGCACCACAAAATTCCAGAGTCTGCGCGGCTTCTTCGGCAACCGGCAGGTCAGAGGTGCCGGCACATACCACTGCGACCGGTGCCAATGGGAACGAGCCAGTCATCTGTCCGATGCGATACAAGCGCGAAGCATTGTCATAGCTGCCGGTGGGAAAACGTAGCTGTAGCAGGGCGGCGACTTCGGGATGCACGCGAGTGGCGAGCGCACAACCATGGGCTGCGACAAGGGTGGTGAGGGCGTCCGTGGTCTGGGCGGGCGTTTTTCCTTCGGCGTACACGGCTTCGGGAAAGCCCTGGCGGATCATGCGATGCGTGTCTGCCAGCACCTGGCCGGCTTTGGCAAAAGGCAGGGTGCGGAGACGTTCCAGCGCCTGGTCAGGAGGTAGTGTGCCAGTGCTGACTTGAGCGAGCAGAGCACGCAGATTTGACTCGTTCATGCTGAGCGGGCTTTGAGCACTTCGTTCATGCTGCCAGTGCGCAGCCCGGCGAGATCAAGAGTGATGTAGATGTACCCAGTGGCACGCAGCGCGGTGGTGATGGCTTCACGCTGCTGCAAGGCGGGCAGCATATCGGCCTCGGGGACTTCGAGACGGGCGACATCGCCATGATGGCGCACGCGCAGTTCGCGGAAGCCGAGGTCAAACAGCGCGGCCTCGGCGCGCTCGATTTGAGAGAGCAGTTTGGGCGTCACGCTGGTGCCATACGGCACGCGGGAGGCGAGGCAGGCGGCGGCGGGCTTGTCCCAGTTTGGCAGGCCGAGGGCCTTGGCTAAGTGTCGCACGTCTTGTTTGCTGAAGCCGAGATCGTGCAACGGGCTAAGGATTTTTAATTCGCGTGCAGCCGCGCGACCGGGCCGCACATCCAGCGTATCCTCGGCATTCATACCATCGAGCACATGCACGATGCCATTCTGCTCTGCAAACTGTCGCAGCGCACGATAGACGTGGTCTTTGCAGAAATAGCAGCGGTTGGGTGCGTTCGCCTGATAGGCAGGATCGTTCACCTCCTCGGTTGGCAGCAGTTCGAGGCGTGCGCCAAGCTGCTGAGCGAGAGTAATGGCTTCGTCCTTTTCGCTTTGTGGCAGGCTGGGAGAGACGGCGAGGAGGGCGATGACATTCTCAGTGCCGAGCGCATCCAAGGATGCCTTCAGCACGAGCGTGCTGTCCACACCTCCTGAATAGGCGACGGCGACCCGGGCCAATGGTATAAGATGATGCAGCAGGCGGTCGATCATACGATTTTTACAGCGATGTAGCTTTTGGTGAAGAGGCCGAAGCAGACCTTCTCGCGAAGAATTTCGCAGCCAGGAAATAGCTGCACCATTTCCGCATGGGTGAGGAGGCGGATGTCGCTGATGAATGCGGCGACCTGCTGTGCATCTGGACGGGTGAGCCAGCCCCAGACGCTGAAGTTGCGAGTGAGACGGTGCTGCCAGGATTTTGGCAGCCAGTGGATGAAGGGGGTCATGAAATGCGGCTCGATCCAAAACTCCTGCGCAGGTGTCTGCACCCACAAGCGCCTGCCGGTGCGGATCACCTCTGCGGCGAAGGTTCTTTGACGTTCAAAATCACCCACATGCTCAATCACGCTGTTGGAAAAAACGATGTCGAAGGAGCGATCTGCAAATGGCAGGGCGCAACCATCCGCGACCAGAAAACGAAAATGCCCCGGATCGATAGGCTGAGTGATTTCGTGGACGTTAACGATATGAATTTCCGCCGCGATCTGCTCATGCCCTGCCCAAGTGGCCGGATAACCGCCGATATCGAGAATGCGCTCATGAGGCTGCGGCTGAATGCGGTCCACAAACTGTGCGAACCGCTTTTTACGGAAGGTTTTGAAAATCAGCCGCCAGATGTGATGGATGAGCGTCTGCTTCATGAATGTGACATGAGGTTTTTCTGAAACTTCGGTGCCAGAGTGCGCACGAGATTGAGCAGCATCGTGACCGTTTCTTCATCACTGCGCATGCGCTGGCCAGTTTTCTCCGGTGGCAGGCCTTCTGTGACCCAGGCCATGACGGAGGGATAGGCCCAGCGGTGGTTGACGTTGCGCAAAATGTTGTCGCTAAAGCTCAGAAGCTGACGTTCCAGATTGCTCGGAGTGGTGACATCCGCCCCAACGAACCAATAGATATAGTGTGCGCGCAGCGGCATCTTTGTGCCGTTGCTGAGGAGCACTTCGCGCACGATGGCGAGATCGCGCACCTGCAAGACTTCGCCGGTGAAAAGCTTGACCTCGCGCACGCGGGAGTCGGTGAGAGTCCACCCCTGGCCATCGAGGCAGACCTCAGGTCGGTGGATGCTGCGACTGTCATTGCCCGCAATAACGAGGGACGCCTGGGCGAGATCGCGATTTCCAATGGATCGTCCAGGTGTACGATATGCGCGTTTAACGATGATCGTGTCACTGGGAAGCAACGAGATTTCCATTTCGCTCGGTGCTTCGCTTTCACCGACGAAATCACCTGCGACCATGGGCAATTCGGCCAGCACACCTGCTTCATCGCCGCCTTTCATCGCAGGCGAAAACTGGCAGAGCAGCAGCGTCATGCAGCAAAGCGCCAGGAGAGTGAACGAACGGAAGATCATGATACAGGGGCAACCACCTGACGTGAGACTGTGCGAGAGCGCTTGAAACCCAGGCCGCCACAGAAGTGATTCAGCAGCCATGAGGCGAACTGCAGCAGAAGCAGGGCGACGAGGAAGACGCCAATGCCGGTGAATTCGTGGAAGACGGACACTTCCTTATCAGCATCGCCAATGGCCCAATGCTGACCGAAGACCATGGCGGAGAAGATCAAGACCAGGATGCGCACCATGTTTGCCACAATGGCGATGGGCAGGATGGCACTGAACAGGGCGAGCCTGCGCCATAGCACACGCTGGCGGAAATAGCTGAACAAGGCACCGACGACAAGGAGCGCAAACAGTGAACGCATGCCGGAGCAGGGTGCGGCGATGCCCACGCTGAACAAGTCGCCCGCCTTGCGACCCAAGTCGGTGTTTGGCATGGATTGCAGCGCGGTGCCGGAGACGAGGGAATCGACGCCCACGGTATTGAGGACAAAGCCTGTCGTCTTCACCATGAGAAGCCGCATCTGGTAGCCGATGCTTTCCTCCAGAAACGGCAGCGGCCACATGAAGCCGAGCATCAGCCAGGCAAACAGCCGGGTGCGACTGCGCTGTGAGCCTTCAAGCCACAGCGATGCACCTGCAACCAAGGTCATGACGCCCAAGTAGCCGCAGTAGAAGTTGTTGGCGCGGAACCCGGCGAAATAGAGGAACAAAGCGAAGACGATGAGCAGGAATCCCCAGTGATTCGAAGAGACAGGAAGCCGCGCGACCTCCCTGCGCCGCGTCCAGAGCAGAAAGCCGACAATGAACGGCAGCAACGCGCCGTGCTGCCAGGTGGGGTCCTTCCACTGCATGAGCAGTTCAGCGAGGATCGTGCGGCGGAAGTGGCCGTAACCGGCGGCGTAGGGCTGAATGGCAATCAACAGCAAGCCACTGGCGACCAGAAGCGCCAGCACGAGCCATGAAGATGTGCGCAAACGACTCATGATAAGTGCCTGAAAAAACAACGGCGAAAAGTATCAGTGCGACCCAGCATACCTAACAAATTGTTTAACTGATCCCGCCCCCCTTGAATTTCGTTGAATGCAAATGTCAGCAATGCGATGCTGGAAGCGCCGCAGATGCTATGATGGCCATGGGATCGCATTAAAAGCAGTAAGGCTGAGTCACTGGGATAAGATTCAAGGACAAGCCTGTCAAAACATTCGATGCTCAAGACGCTGCTCATTTCCAAAGTGAACCAACTCGGCGACAACGTCGTGTACCTGCCTGTCGTGCAGTCGCTTGTGGCGGCGCATCCGGAATGGCGCATTGTGGTGCTGACGAGTCCGACGGCGGCGAGGCTGTATGAAGTTTGCTGTCCTGGAGTGAACGTCATCACTTATGAGACAGCGGAATTCAATCGCGCGTGGCGACATCCCGCGCGGCTGTGGCGTTATTGGCGGGATATTCGAGCGATCAAGCCGGACGCATGCCTGCTTGGTTGTGATCAGGGAAGTGTGGCGCATCTGCTCGCAAGGAGCAGCGGCGCCCGAGTCAGCGTCGGGCCACAGTCCGACCGAGTGAAGCTGAATGCGCTCCTGAACGTTCGTCTGCCTGCAAAAGGTGAGGAACATGTGGCGATCTACAACTGGCGCATTGCCCAAGCGCTGGCAAGACGTTTGGAGCTGGACGCTTTGCCAGAAAAAATGCCGCCCCCGGACTTGAGCGCCTTTGGCCGCGAAGCACATGAAGCGGTGGTGATGCATGCGGGTGCAAGCCGTGCCTACAAGCGCTGGCCGTTGGAGCGCTGCATCGAGCTGGCGAACCGGCTGTCTGCCCAGCATGCGGTGACGTGGTTTGAGCAGGACGAACCCGGCGAGGACATGCTGAAACCAGAAGTGCGAAGAGTTAAACCCGGGAGTCTGGATGAACTGGTGCGCGTGATGGCGGGTGCGAAGCACTTCATCGGCAACAACTCGGGTCCGATGAACATCGCCTCGGCGCTCGGCGTTCCAGGAACGATCTTCAACGGTCCTTCGACTCCCAATTGGGATCCGCCCTGGCATACGGGCGGTTTTGACATTCTCCGTGATCCCAAACTGGCCTGCCAGCCGTGTGATCTGCTGACTCATCCCGTGAATGCCTGCCAGAACATGCAGCAGCCGATGGCCTGCATGGACCGCTGGAGCGTGGACGAGGTGCATCGGAGGATTGAAACGAGGCTAGCTGCTGCTTAATCCACCCACTGACGATTGACGAACAGATGAACGTCATCGCAGGTGGAAGAGGTCTTGATGCGTTCAAAGCCCTGACTCATGAGCTTTCTGAGAAGGGCGTCCTGCTTCGTCGGCTCTGCCGCATGGATTTCGATGATCAGATAATGAACACGACGCAGGCTGTCGGCAGTGTCACCCAGGAAGACTTCGTACTCAGCCCCTTCGACGTCCATTTTGCAAAGGTCCACGACCCCATCACTGAAACCGCGAGACATGACTTCATCAAATGTGAGGACCTCGATGATCGCCTCCTCATTGGCAGCTCCATCCTTCGCGCCATAAATGGAAAAGTCGGTGCCGCCCGGAGGGAATGAAAGTGTGAGCTGACGCGAATGACCGCCAACGGCGACGTTCAAGACCTTCGCCCGAAGCCCGACATTGTGCCTGATGTTGAGAGAGAGACGGGAATGAGTGAATGGATTCACCTCCACGCAGGTGAGTTCTGAAAGGGCGAAGCCGAGGTCGAGACAAAGCAGAGGGAAGCCGCCGCCATTGGCTCCGAGGTCCAGAAGTCGCAACTGCTGAGGCATCTGCATTTCCTTGAACAGTTCCCGATACATCGGACCCGCAATGCAGTCACGGGTGCCGTTTTGATCACCTGCGAGATGATCGACCAAAAACTTCAGACGCCCCTTCGCATAGATCGTCCAGCCAAGCCGTCGGCCCAGCATTCGTTGGCAGAGTGTGAAAAACACCCGGTCGAACTGGGTGATGGCACGCAGGCCTTCAAGGGCGTTGGTGAGCTTCTGAAACATGAGCGGGCGCTGCAAGGTGATGATGGATGAACGCGGCCCACTGTTTAGCGACGGCGTCATGGGTGTAGAGCCTGCGAGTGCGGTCGAGCTGGCTCTGAACGATGGTGGAATTATTCATCACGTCACGAATGCACGAGGCAAGAGCCGTGGCATCGCCGTGGGGAAAAACGGCTTTTTCATGGCCGATGACTTCGGGGATGGCTCCGCTGCTGGAGCCGAGAGTGGCAACGCCGCAGGCCATGGCTTCGATGAGGACATGGCCGAACTGTTCCTCCCAGCAGAGTTGCATCGTGCGCACCGGTTTGCTGGCAAGCACGAAGACATTAAGGCAGCGCAGGAAAGAGGGGATTTCGAAATGCGGACGTGTTGGCAGCAGATGCAGCCAGGGGCGGGTATCCTGCTGTTCCTTGAGCCAGGAGTCGAGTCTGCCAGAACCGAGAATGGCAAGGTGAACGTTCTGCAAGGCCTCGCAGGCCTGAAGCAGTTCGTGGAGGCCTTTTTCTTCGGTCAATCGGCCGCAGTAGCCAACGATGAAAGCGTCTGCAGGTAATCCGCAGGCCTGACGCAGCATTGTACGTTCGGCCGATGAAGCAGGCAGATGATTGTCGAGATCGACACCGAGCTGGGGGGCTACGAGCACATTGCCTGCGTGAGCACCGCAGCGCTGCACGAGCTGTGCCGCGGCTTGATTGCCAGCGATGATGAAATCAGTGGTGGCGGTCATGGCCCGATAAATGGGAGCAAGCAAGGCCCCCTTCCATCCGGGGCGCTCGATGTTTTCCCAGGTGAACTCACCGAACAGAGCATGAGCTTGGAAAAGAGCTTTCAAAACCCGCGCCTGCCAGCAGACACGCGCCCAAGGTTCATTTTCGACGAGCACTACATCAAAGCTGCACGACCGCATGACAGCGGTGAGGCCGATGTAGTGAAAGGTGGTGCTGGTCTGACCCGAGCGCGGCAGGCGGATGAGCTGATAGCTGCGTGTGGGGGCGTCAGAGTCGTTGTCGAACTCGGACGAGGGGCGGCCAAGGACCAAGTGCTGCTCGGTGGTGGAGGTGACGCAGACGAGCTCGAAATGTGCCGCGAGTGCCTGGAGCTTCTTGCGATTTTCGAGCGCGGCATAGGTGTGGCCGATGAGCAGCAGGCGGGGTCTCATGCGGGGGATGAGGCTGCGCCAAAGGCGGCTTCACAGACGACCGAATCAGCAGCACATGCCTCGGCAAAAATTTGCACCCAGTCTTCGCCCGCAGGGAGGATGCTGTGACGTTTGAGGAGAAGCTGGCGTGAATTTTCGAGGGCGGCCAGAAAGTCGGGGGAGTCGCGCTGACCTTCAATTTGATGATAAGCTCGCGCCCAGGCATCAGGATCGAGATTGTTAAGCATCGGCACAGGATAGCGGCACTCTGAAAACAGCTCGGTGAGGCCCATGCTGTGATTGGCGAGGACCGGCACACCGGCGGAGATGGCCTCCATCGCGGCGGTGAGTCCGGCAGGATTGTCACAGGCGACGATGGGGAGCAGCACCATGGGAGCCGCATGCAAATGCTCCAGGTACTCACGATGGGAGGCGTTCAGAACGAGTTCGAAACGCGGATTTGCAATTTCTGCGGCAAAGCGTGCCTGCAGTGAGTCGATACGAGCAATGCGTGTGATGGAAAGACCGCTATGCAGCAGAGGAGCCACCATGGATTCATCACGACTGATGTTACCTGGCAGAAGGGCGCGAGTTTTTGGCGCATCGTCTTCAGGCTGAAACCAGACGGTGTCGATTTTCCACGGACGTAAAACCACCCGATGAGCTCCCAAGCGGTGCGATGTGGTGGCGAACTGCTCGAACGTGATGCACTCGACCTGAAAGGCGGGCGAGGCCTTTCGAAGTTTTGAAGCGAGTCTCTGAAGCGCAGTGTCGTGGTAAACGACACGACGAATGATTTTTCCTTCGGTGCGAAACAGACCCCAGCGGGAGAGCAGAAGCAGGACCGTGTAGTGCATACCACTGAGGCAATAGATCATGCGTGCCCGGCGAAGGGTTGCGTAGTTTTGCCAGACAAGACGGAAAGCAGTGCTCAGGCGACGGAGAACACCGCACTGTTTGCGGTGATAGTCGCATTCGAGCTGCTCATCATTCTGAAACCATGCGCCGATCAGGGCCCTGCCCTGGGCAGGCAGCGGCACCGCATCCAAGAAGCGACGAGGCCTGCCGCTGTAATCGTACAGTCCATGAGCGGCCAAGACGACCAGTTGTGACGAATCAGCCATAGGGGAGATTTCGATTGAACGGAGTGGTGCCGGCATGGGCGAAGGAAGGACTCTGCATGGGTGGTGACGACTGCTCGGGCTGCGGCTTTTTCACCCGAAGGCCTTCCTGGTGAATGATGCAGGCATTGAGCGCGCCGGCGATGAACCAGCAGAAGAAATTCACCGGAAAGGTGGAGGTGACACTGCCTGCGAAAACATTGTGAACGAGGAGACCGAACTCGATGCCAACCATCCACAGGCAGATGCTGAAGACAGGAGTGCCGCGCAGACTGAGCACGCTACGGTGAAACGAATGCAAGGCCAACGCCGCAATGATGAGCAGGGTGCCGAGCGGCAGCCAGCCTATTTCAAGCAGCAGATTGGAGATGAGATCATGACTAGCGACCATGTGTGCTTCATGCATATCGGCTGCGCCTTTGGTACCGTAACCGAACATGGTCCACATGAGCGGATTGTGTGCAATGTCATGCATGCCGTCGAGACGGTCGCAGATGGTCCAGAAGCGTGAAAACTGCACGCCGATGGCGGTGCCGCCAAAATTTTCGAGCGCCCAGAGCGTGAGCTTGGTGACGGCATTGATCAGTTCCTGAGCAAAAATGCAGGCGGTGACAAACATGGCGGAAACGGTGGCGTAGAGCGTCGCGGTGCCACGTGCGCTGCGCAGCACGGGCAGCAGCAGGATGGGCAGAATCCAGTTGATGTTGGCAATGCGAGCCATGCTGGCGATGCATGCGAGCACGAAGAGCGCGAAAAGCACGAAACTCATTCCACCCCAGGCCCGTGTGCCGGTGTCGCGATGATAGCGGCGCACCATGAGCGCAAGGCAGGCGCATACGGCGCAGGTCGTGCCAAAGGGGGAGCTGTCCACCAAGGTGGAGAACGGACGGGGACGGACGTCATCAAGATGCTTGGAGAGCACGGTGAGACCGGACTGCAGGTATTCGATTTCGAACTCGCTGAGGCCGAAGATCTGCTGCTTGATGCCGTAGAGAGCAACGGGGATGAAAACGATGAGGCAGTATTTGAGGAAGGCGACGATTTGGGCCGGAGTGCGAAAAATGCAGGGAACCACAAACAGCAGGAACATGTAGGCCGCACCATCCGCGAGCTGAGTAACAGCCGCATTGAAGCCACCGCCGCTGCGTAAAGCGGAAACACCGGAAACGATGAAACCGAGGAAGCAGATGAGAAGTGAAACCAGTTTGCGTCTTTGATGAAAACTGCCGTCGTGAAGTGAACGGACCAAGGTGCCGATGCAGATGCCAGCCAGCGTCAGCGGGCAAAGGGCGCGCACCCATAGAATGTCGTTCATGGTGACATGGCCGTCGAAGATCATCATGCGCTTCAGCAGGTCGCTATATCCGGCATAGAGCACCATGAGATACAGAGCCAAGCGCGGCTGGAGAACCGCGAGGATGAACGAGCCGATGGAGAGAAACTGCGCCAGGGCACCGATGGTATTGCCGCTACCGAGCAGCACGGACAGCATGACATAGATAGCTCCTATGCCGCCGAGAAAGATGATGAAAGCTCTGCCTTGCATTAAAAAATCAGGAGTGCAGCAACGACCGCATGCGCAGCAGCGTGAAACGCGGCAGGCCCATGAACGCACGAGTCATGAGACCGGAGACGTTCATACGCAGCCAAGGTGAGAGATAGGTCCACACCACCCAGGCCAGCGTGTAGGAAACCAGAGTGGCCCATGCAGCGCCTACACCGCCATACGCAGGAATCCAGAGCATGTTCAGTGAGGCGTTCACCGCGACGGCAACGATGACAGAAGGGAGGTTTGCGGCCAGTTTGTCTTCCACCGTCAGAATCTGCGTGCGGGCGATGCCGATGGCATACGGGATAAAGGCCCAGGCATGCACACGCAGCATTTCAGAACTGCGGGTGAATTCATCGCCGAAGGCAAACGACATCCAAGGCGAGACCAGCAGCAGTCCGGCGGCCACGGCACAGGCGAGCACGACGGAGGCTGAAAAGTAATCGACCACGGTTTTTTCAAAGCGCGCAGATGCATGCTGGCGGTCCTGCAAGAGCCGCGGCAGGAAGAGGGAGGCAAGTATGCCCGGCATGAAATAGGCCATTTCAGAAACGCGAACGGCAGCGCCGTAGATGCCTGCTTCCTCAGCGCCCCGCAGCCATTCGATCATCATGGTATCGAGGCGGTACAGCAGGATTAACGCCGCCTGGGAGGCAAGTTCAGGCCAGGAACGGCTGACAAGCGCGAACGCGCGTGAGAATTGAAAGCCACTCCATCTGACGCTGCCGCCGCAACGGTGGAAAACGAGTGCGCTGAGCGAGATGAAGACCCAGCCTTCCAGGGCATAGGTCAGGGCAAAAAACCACAGCGGTGCCCGACACCAAATGCCCGCCGCAATGCAGGCGGCGCTGACGATGAAGCCGGTGAACTGGGCGATGGCGGACTGCGAGACACGTCCGTGAGCCTCCAGCCATGCGAGGACTTCGGTGGCAGGATTGGTGAGCAACTGAGTGCCATAAACGATGAGCAGCAGCATGCCCTCTGGCTTGCGCCAGCCGATCCATGCGATCAAACCGGCGAAGAGAGAGGCGGAGACAATGAGCCGCGCAGTGATCGTGGTGCCGAGCACGGCGGGCTGATCTGCGCCGTGCTTCATGAGTTCGCGCACGGTGTAGCGGGCAAAGCCGAGTTCGCCGATACTCAACAGAATGGACACAACTGCCATGGCAACGGCGATCTGGCCGAAGCCGCTGCCACCGAGATACCGCGCAAGCGCACAGGTGAGCGCGAAGCTTAGCGCAAGGCGTGCCACGCGCAGCGACGTCGCCAGCGAGAACGTTTTGAGGATGTGACTGCCAGCGGCCATGAAGGACGCAAAATGCGAGATTTAAGCCGCCGCGAAGTTTTGCTCTGCAATATCGCAGAGGAGATGCCCGATGAGGAGGTGGCACTCCTGAACGCGTGCGGTGATGGCGGAGGGTGCTTTGAAGCTCAGCTTGGCTTCAGCAGCGCAATCCGCACCTTTTTCGCCGGTGAATGCGATGGTGACACAACCGCGCTTGTTTGCAGCCTGAAGGCCGAGGAGAACGTTTTTACTCGTGCCTGAGGTGGAAATCCCGAGAACCACATCACCCGGCTGAGCGAGCGCCTCGATCTGGCGGGAGAAGACGGTATCGTACCCGAAATCGTTGCTGTGAGCAGTGAGGATCGAGGTGTCGGTGGTCAAGGCGAAGCCAGCGAGGGCGGGACGGTTGATGCGGTAACGCACGACGAGTTCGGCGGCGAGATGCTGCGCGTCTGCAGCGCTGCCACCGTTGCCGAAGAAGATGATTTTCCTGCCGTCCTTCAACGCGGTGAGCCAGGCGGCGGCCAGCGGAGCGATTTGATCACTCATCGCGGTCAGTTTGGTGATGGCATCCTGATGCTCGCTGAGATGTGTTTTGAAAAGAGAAGCGAAGTCGGTGCTCATTTGGATGTGAAAGCTGCCAGAAGTTCCTCTGGCGTCAATGTGGCGGTACCGAGCTTGCCAACGACGATGCCGCTGGCGTGATTTGAGATTTCAGCGGCTTCGCGCAGGCTGTGACCGCTGGCGAGGGCGAGTGTGAGCAGGGCGATGGCTGTGTCGCCAGCGCCGGAGACATCAAACACTTCACGCGCACGGGTGGGGATGTGATGTGGAGGCTTGCCGCGCTCAAACAACATCATGCCCTGCTCCCCAAGGGTGACGAGAACACTGGCGACGTTCCATTTGGCGAGCAGCACACGGCCCACTTCGAGGATTTCTTGATTTTCGAGCGGGGCTTCGGACAGGAGATGATCTTCGAGACCGGCAGCGGCAAAGGCTTCGAGGCGGTTTGGCTTCACCAGCGAAACGCCGGCCCAAGGCAATGGATTGCGCGGAGAAGGATCGACGGTGACGATGAGCTGATGTTCGGCGGCGATCTTGGCGACCAGCTGCATGAGATGCTCGGTCATGAAACCCTTGCCGTAGTCTTCCAGGATGATGGCGTCGAGATTGGGAGCCAGATCACGCAGGCGCTGTTCGACCACAATGAGTTCGGCATCGGTCAGCGACAGGAGTTTCTCGCGATCCACACGGACGATCTGCTGCTGGCGTGCGGAGACGCGGGCCTTCGAGATGGTGGGCAGAGTTTCATGCACCAACAGTGGGGAGGGGTCGACTTTGTCTTCGATCAACAGGGAGCGGAGCTTGTCTGCAGCCATGTCTTTGCCAACGCGGCCCATGAGATGGGTGTGCGGCGAGAAAGGCGAGATGTTGCGGGCAACATTGGCAGCGCCACCGGGATAGAATTCCTCGCGGGTGACTTCGACGATGGGCACTGGAGCCTCCGGCGAAATGCGGCGAACATGGCCCCAGATGAAATGATCGAGCATGACATCCCCCACGACGAGGATGCGGCCTTGCGCGAAGCGCTGGAGATGGTCGCGGGTGAAGGTCATTTGCTGCGGCGTGCGCGGACGGCGGCGGCGAGTTCGTCGAGCATGGCGGTGGTGGTGTCCCAGGAGACGCAGGCGTCTGTGATGCTCTGGCCGTAGGTGATGGGCTGGCCCGGCTTGGTGTCCTGGCGGCCTTCGACGAGATGGCTTTCAATCATCACACCCGTGATGGCTTGGCTGCCTGCGGCGATCTGTTCCGAGAGAGAGGTGGAGACGAGGGGCTGCTTGCGATAGTCCTTGAGGCTGTTGCCGTGGCTGCAATCAACCATGACACTGGCGGGCAGGCCGCGTGCGGTGAGCTGGTCCGCGACGGTCTTGATGGAGGCGGCATCGAAATTCGTGCCGGCTTTGCCACCGCGCAGGATGACGTGGCAGGCGTGGTTGCCCTTGGTGTTCACGATGGCGGCGACGCCGTCCTTGGTGACGGAGAGGAAGCAATGCTGGCCTTTGGCGGCTTCGATGGCATCGAGCGCGACTTGAATGCCGCCGTCTGTGCCGTTTTTGAAACCCACAGGCATGGACAAGCCGGAGGCAAGCTGACGGTGAACCTGGCTTTCCGTGGTGCGTGCGCCGATGGCACCCCATGCGACCACATCGGCGATGTATTGCGGGGTGATCACGTCGAGAAATTCAGTACCGGCAGGGACGCCACGCTTGGTGAGCTTGATCAGGAGATCCCGCGCGCCACGAAGGCCGCCGTTGATGTCGAAGGAGCCGTCGAGATGTGGATCGTTGATGAAGCCCTTCCAGCCAACAGTGGTGCGCGGCTTTTCAAAATAGACACGCATCACGATCTCCAGATCGGCGCTGTATTTCTCGCGCGCCTGAATGATGAGCTGGGCGTATTCGAGTGCGGACTTGGTGTCGTGGATCGAGCAGGGTCCAACGACGACGAGCAGGCGGTCATCCTTCAAATTGAGGATGGCTTCGGCGCGTTTGCGGGAGTCTTCGATGAATGCGGATTCCTGCTCGCCCAGACGAAACTCATGCATGAGCAGAGCGGGCTGGATGAGAGGAAGGATTTCAGCGACACGAAGGTCGTCAGTGGGGTGGGTTTGGCTCACGGCAAAAGAGGTCAAAAAGCGGGCGCGCAGAATGGAGGATTCTGGTCGGAGAGGAAACCGAAACTTCAGAGAAGATGAGAAATCTCCACCTGGCGGCAAGCTGCCGCCCGTGGTGCCCATCACTCAGGCACCATCACGGATTGATGAGATTGGGGTGCGCACATGACGCAGGCAAAGAGTGCTAATGAAGGGATTCCAGCATAGCAAATATGCCAATTACGGAAATTTGACATAGGTTGAGTACTTTAGCAAAGCTAAATATCTGGCGACCTTTGGTGAAAATACTGAGATGTGAGTCTCTCCCCTGCCCTGTCGCTTGGGCAAGAAAAAAGGCGGTCGTTGCCGACCGCCTTTCGGGGAGTGTTGAGTTGGCAGCGAAGATTAGAGATCTTCACCCACGGCGTAACGCACGAAACGGCGCACGATGAGGTTTTCGCCGAGCTCGGTGATCTTGCCTTTGATCAGATTCGCGATGGTGAGATCGGGATCTTTGATGAAAGCTTGTTCGAGCAGGCAGTTGTCGGCATAGAATTTCTCCATTTTGCCGTCCACGATTTTGTCCACGATGTTCGCGGGCTTGCCTTTGACCAGTTCGGCACCGATCTCACGCTCCTTGGCGACGAGGTCCGCTGGGACTTCTTCGCGCTGGAGATAGCGAGGGTTCGAGGCGGCGATGTGAAGGGAGATGTCCCTCACGAGGGCCTGGAAGTTTTCATTGCGAGCGACGAAGTCGGTCTCGCAGTTCACTTCGATGAGCACGCCGATGCGGCCTGCCATGTGGATGTAGGAGGCGATGATGCCTTCCTTCGTCTGGCGGTCGGCCTTCTTCTCGGCCTTGATGGTGCCGCTTTTGCGGAGGATGACTTCAGCTTTCTCAAGGTCGCCGGCGGCTTCCGTGAGGGCTTTTTTGCATTCCATCATGCCTGCGTTGGTCTTTTCACGCAGGGTCATGACGAGTTTAGCGGAGATTTCAGCCATGTGTCGGTGGTGGGGGTGAAATGGGTTACTGCTTGGCTTCGGCGGTGGCGGTGATGACGGGGTCGATCAGCTTCTGCAGGATGATGCGGATGGAGCGGATGGCGTCGTCGTTGGCGGCGATCGGGTAGTCGATGATGTTCGGGTCGGCGTTCGTGTCCACGAGGGCGACGATCGGGATCTTCAGACGGCGGGACTCATGCACGGCGATGTGCTCGCGGGCGGAGTCAACGATCACGACAGCGTCAGGGATCTTGCCCATGTGACGGATGCCGCGCAGGTTGCGCTCCAGTTTGATGCGCTCGCGGTTAAGGCTGGCGAGTTCCTTCTTGGACATGAGCTTGAACTCAGGCTTGCTCTCGATTTCTTCGAGGTAGTTGAGACGGGCGATGCTCTTTTTGATCGTCTCCATGTTGGTGAGCGTGCCGCCCAGCCAGCGATGGTTGACGTAGAACTGGCCGCAAGCTTCGGAGGCCTGCTTCACAGCTTCTTGCGCCTGGCGTTTGCAGCCGACGAAAAGGATTTTTTTGCCACGACGGGCGAGGTCGGCCAGGAATTCAGCAGCGGTGTCGATCTGCTCGACGGTTTTCTCGATGTTGAGAATGTGAATCTGGTTTTTGGTTCCCATGATGAAATTCTTCATCTTGGGGTTCCAGCGCTTGGTTTGATGTCCGAAATGGACACCGGCTTCGACGAGTTCGGCGAGGATCTGTGTTGACATGTATTTGGTAGAAGGAGCCTGTCTTCCGCACGTTTTGGGGGGGCAAAACGCTCAGCCACAAGGGCTGATCCGGTCGAACGGGCTTCGGGTTGAACCCTTTGGCCTGACCAAAATGGCCCGGCAAAAGGGGCGCGATGTTACCGGCATCCCCTGCGACGGCAAGCAGTTTTTCACCTGCGGAATCGTCACATCAAGGACAATACCCGGGAGGAGTGGCGAAAATGCAGCCGTTTAAGCCCGCCGACGGCGCAAATAGAGCGGCAGGATTCCCAGCAGCAGGAGCAAGACGCGGGCGGGTTCAGGAACGACGACCAGGGTCAACGAACCACTGCCGCTGAAGTCGAGGATTTGCCAGGTGAAGCCATAGGTGCTGAGGTCGGGCAGATCTAGATTTCCCTCGTTGCCGATGTTAGCCCCGGTGCGGTTGTCGGTGCCGGTGCTGAAAATGGAAGTCGTGCCGGTGTCGAGCACTGTGTTCCAGTCTAGCAGCACGAAGGTGTCGCCGAGGGTGGGGATGTAGGTGTCACCCTTCACGACGATGTTGCTGCTTCCGTTCAAGGTGAGTGCGCCGCCAATGAGGATTTTGTCAGAGGCGAGGGTGGACCCTGGGCTGGAACCCGTGATCTGGAGCTCGATCACCGTGGTGGCGGCGACCGGGGTGAAGATGAGATCGGCGGTGGTCAAGGTACCAACGTCTGTGCCGCCATTGTCGCCCGGACGGACGGTTCCCTGAGTGACGGTGGTGGTGCCTTGAACCTGGCCTGTGCCGGAAAGCACCGAATCTGCGCCATTGAGAACGACCTGGCCTGTGCCGGTCTGGCCGCTGCTGGCGGCACCCACTTGAAGATTGCCCGCTGTGACGGTGGTGACGCCTGTTCCCGTACTGGTGCCGCTGAGCACCAGGGTGCCTGCGCCGGTCTTGCTCAAGGCACCATCTCCGCTGACTGAGCCGCTGACTGTCAAGGTCTGGCCGGTGGCGACATCCAAGGTGCCACCGTTGCTGCCGACTGTGATGTTACGCTGGGCGATGCCGCCGTTGTCGAGCGTCACCGAGGCAGTGGCGGAGAGTGTGCCGCCATTGAGGTTTACGGCAGCTCCGGTGGTGACGGCCCCCAGGTTGGCGTTGCTGCTGATGCTGGTAACGCCGCCATTGAGATAGGTGGCACCGGTGTAGTCATTGGTGCCGGTGAGGATCAACTGACCGCCGCCACTTTTGGTGAGGCCGACTGCACCGGTGAGGGTGGCTGCCACGGTGAGGGCACCGCCCGTGGTGGTGTTGTTCTGGATGATGACGATGTCCTGGCCGTTGCCGGAGGTGAGGGTGCCACCGGTGATGAGGGTGGCGTTGCCGGCGAGGGCGGGGGTGACGAGAATGCCGCCGCTGCCAATGATGTGAGAGCCGTTGAGGGTGAGCGTGGGGGTGGTGATGGCGCTGTTGAAGCGGATGCTGCCGACGGTGACATTGGAATTCAGGATGACGCTGGAGGTGAGGTCGAGATTGGTGGACGCGGTGGTGGCGGCGGTGTTGCTGTAAGAGCCAGCGGAGAGGGAGACGATCTTGCCGCCGCTGTAGGTGGCCCAGTCGGTGGTGTTGCTGTGGCTGGCACCGCCATTGGTGGTCAGGTAAGTGGCATACCCACCGATGATGCCGGAGGTGGTATTGGTGCCGGTGGCGGCGATACCGGATGCGCCGCCGCCGTTGGCGCTGAAAGCGACGGTGCCACCCGTTTCACGAATGACTGTCCCCAGGGTCAGCAGCATGGAACCGCCCCCCACGCGGAGTTGATTCACCACTGAAGATCCCGCGCGGACGGTCACACCGTTCAGGGTTTGGGTGTTTGGTCCCACCGTGTTCTGCTGCTGCAAAAACGTGCCGCCGCCGAGAATGAGCTCAGAGCCGGGGGCAATGATGTTGCTCGTCGGTGTCCCGGTGTCAAAGTAGAGTTTCAGTGTTCCACCGTTTACCGTCGTCGCGCCCGTGTAAGTCTGGGCGGTGATGAATGTTTGAGTTCCTGCGCCCACCTTGGTTAGAGCACCGGCTCCACTCAGGACACCGGAATAGGTTTGTGAAGAGCCGTTGTTGCCGATGGTGAGCGTCACGGCATTGGAGGCGTTGTCGGTGAGCGCGAGGTCGGTGGAGCCGCTGAGACCGCCGAAGGTGAAGCTGTGGCTGGCGACGGAGGAATCGAAGACGATGCCGGTGCCACCGGTGGTGACGGTGCTGCCCTGCAAAGCGAGGCTGCTGGCCAGAACGAGACTGCCTGATGTGAGGGTGGTGGATCCGGTGAAAGTGTTGACTCCCGACAAGGTGAGCACCGAGTCTGCTGCGCCATTGAGGGTGAGAGCCAGCGTGCCCGTACCGCCATTGCGCAAGGTGCCTGCATAGGTATTGGCGGTGCTGGCTGCGAGCGCAACCGTGAGAGTCGCGGCGGTGGTGGAACCGTTTTCCACAGTGGCGGTGCCGGGCGTGGCGGCGTCCGTGCTCAATCCGGTGAGGGTGAAGCTGTTGCCGTTGAGCTGAAATTTGGTGCCTGAGGTGGCGGCTGCACCAAAGCTGAGAGCGCCGTTGGCAGTGCCGTAGGCGGCGTTGGCACCGGGCGTGCCCAGCTTCAGGATGCCGCCTGCATTGATCGTGAGAGAACCACCAAAATTGATGGTGGCCGTACCGGAAGTGCCGCCATTGCTCTGCGCAGAAAGGAAGGAGTGCGTACCGGCGGAGACTATGATCGCATTCGTTAGGGTGAGCGTGCTGCCACGGGCCACGCTACCTTGCAGTGTGCCACCAGTGAGAGTGAGGCCGTTGGTGATGGTGCTGACTGCGGCAAGGGTCAAAGTGCCACTGCTGACGCTGACGTCGGCAAGCGTGAATGCAGTGGCCAGGATTTGTTGTGCTCCAGCCACGATCAACTTGCCACTGCCGCTGAAGGTGCCGCTGTAGGTCTGGGTGCCACTCGACAAAGTGAGCACCTGCCCGGCGGCAAGATTCACCACGCTGAAAGCCGCCGTGCCACCGCTCAGCGCTCCGATGGTTTCGCTGCTCTGAACATCCAGTGTGTTGGTGGATGATCCGGTGCTCATGGCGACGAGCCCTGTGTCAGCGATGGCAGAACCACCCGTGATCTGGAGCTTTGACGCATTGACTGTCGTGGTTCCTGCATAGGTGTTCGTTCCTGAAAAGACTGTGACGCCAAGACCAGTGATCGTCACGGCACCATCACCGGAAATGTTCCCGCTGAAGGTTAAAGTACTAGTGGCGTTCAATGCGCCCAAAGTGGCGGTTTTCGCGCTGGCGATGGTGATGTTTCCGAGCCAGTTGACCGTTTTGTCAGCGAAGTTGGTGGTGAGGGCGCTTGAGTTGACAAAATTCAACGTGGTTCCGACGGCGTAGTTGTAATTGGAGTTACCGCCGGTGTTTTGCCGGATGTCGAGGCCGGCGGTGTAGAGGTTGATGGTCGCGAGACCGTTCAAGGCACCACTGTTTTCCAACAGAGCGGGGGCGCCGGTGGTGTTGATGTTTAGGGTGCCGCCGCCAGCAAAGGAGGAGTTGTTCAACCAAATACGAGTGCCCGTAAGAGTGACAGTGCCGGTGGTGATGAGAGCGGTGGAAATCGTGGGTATGCCACTGGTTGGGGCTGTATTGTTGATGATAGCGCCATCGCTGAGTGTGATCGAGGTGCCGCCGCTGATGGTGACGGCCCCTTCCTCAAAATAGAGGCCGTTGGCAGACTGCGCGCCGCTAACGGTGATGGTCCCGGTGGTGCCATTGGTGCCTGCGGAAAAGTGCAGGTCGTTGGTGCCGTCGGTGGCACTCTGAAAGGTGTTGTTAACGCCAGCGGGGTCGGTGTTCCAGAACAGGCTGCTGCCCCATGTTCCGGTCGCCGCACCCGAACCGTCAGTGGTGCCATTGGTGTCCCAATAAAGATCATTGGCGGCCTGCACCCTGATATTGAGACAGAGCACAGCAAGGAGACAAAGACTCCGAGTAATATTCGCCCTCATCCACCGACAAAGACCCAGCAGCGGCAAAGCTGCGGCCTGAGACGAGGTAAATGTAAAACGGGGCGCAGCAGGAGGATTGGCAGCTTTCAAATGAACGATGTTTTTTTAACAGACACACGGCCTGATAAAGGACTCAAATTATACACCCAAACCCAGCGTCTTTCGACAGCAAAATAATGCGGTGCCCCTGGGGCAAAGCATCACCATGTGAAATCTTTAAACCATGACAGACCATAACCTTACGTAACCTTCTTTAAAACATCTGACAGGAAGCAAAGTGAAGTCCATTTCCTCCTCGTTTACAGGGTGGAAGCACTTAAAACTCCAGCTTCCCGAGCTCCCGCGTTGCCACGCCGGAGAGGGCGTCGAGCCAGAGGAGGCTCTGGCCATTGCGGCCACGACCGGCATTGAAGCCCCAAATTGCGCCGGGCTGCGGGGTGGTGCCGAGGTCGGTGAAAGGGATCTTGAACCAGGCGGTCCACATGCGGTCTGGCAGCGTGTATTGGCCTTTTTTGCCGGTGACGGCGAAGCGAAACTGCCAGGTGCCGTTCCAGGCTTTGTCTTCGCTGAGGCTCTTTTTGACAGGTGTGTACACGGCATCGTAGCGCGAGCCTGCCACCGGATTGGCCGCAAACCGATACACTTTGCCGCCAGCGTCCGGCGGGGCGATGACGAGTTCGACGTACTCCTGCGTGAAGGTGTCCGTGTCTGGTGCATGCTGGTAGAAGTCTTCAGGATGCTTGAGCGGGTGCAGACTTTCGACGCGGACGTAGAGGTGGGTTTTGTCGCGCAGCAGCTTCATCCGTGTGGCGAGGTTGGCGAAGGGCATGCTGTCATGCAGGCGGAAGGATGACTCTGGCGCGGTTTCCCAGGCTTTGGCATCGATCACGGGTTCAGCCTCGACACTGGCGACCTTCAGTTCATGCGGGTCTGACAACACCCCGGCGCGGATGGCCTCTGTGTCCCAGTTGATGCAGGTCTTGTCCCACTGCTGCTGGTAGCCTTGGTGCTCCAGCGCGACGTGAGTGTATTGATGACCGCCCAGCGGCACCATCTGCGGCCAGTCGCTGAGCGCTTTTATGGAGGTGCGTCCGCGGCCACCGGTAAGTTTTTCCAGGCTCGCGTGCCATGCGTCAATCGCATCCATGAGCGGATCAAGGTTCACCTGGGTGGGATTCATGGTCCATGCGTTCTGGAGGTAAAAGATGCGCGAGAGCTGGCGCGCGTAATCGAATTCGATGCGGATCAGATGCAGCCGCGCAAGGACGTCGGCGTCCTGGGTGCCAGCTTCCGCGCGGGTGAGCAGCGTATCCGCATCGGCACAAAACTCCGGGGTGTAGATGCTCATCACATGCCATTTGCTGTCGTGGTAGCGTGAGCGGGAGTACTTGCGATCCCACGCGGCCATGAAGACGCCGAAGTAGTCGGAGTAGATTGCGGTCTGTGCGTGCAGGGCTTCGAAGAAACCCGCCATCGGCACTTTCACCTCGCCGAACGCCGCCACACAAAACTCGTCCATCAGCTTTTGCCAGTCGGCAGTGGGATCATCCATCATGCGGCCATAAACATAGTAGGCGGGAGCCTGGATGCCGCGCACATAGCCCATCACGCCGTCCCGGTGCGACCATTTGACCTTGTTGCGCGCGATGGTCTTTACCACCTCCGCCATGTGCTCGGGCGTGCGTTCGGCAATATAGGGCCCGGCCTGACCGAAGCCGGTGAAGGTTTCCTCAAAGCCGCAGATGCCAGCGGGAAACTCCACGCCTGCCAGCCGGTCAAAGTCACGCTGGGAGGCGAACTGCACATTGACGATGACGTTGTCCGGGAAGCGCTGGATGACCTTGGCAGATACGGGCGTGTCCTGGTAATTGAGCACAACAAAGCGCACGTCAGGATGCTGTGCACGCGCACGCTCCGTGATGCGAAAGAAGGCCTGCCAGAGCTTGCCGCTGTCACCGCGGGCGCGTGTCTCCTCCCACGACATGGCCTTCCTGCCAAAGAGCTTGTTGCAGTCATCGCAGTTGCACTGGCAAAGGCGGTAGGCATCCATCCCGGCGAGGTGGATGATCTTGTGCCCGGCGGCGATCTGCTTTTCCGTCTCCGCAAACATGAGGTCCTGCACGCCTGGGTTGGTGGGACAATACTGCATGTAGTGATCGAAGCCGACCTTCAGTTCGCAGGCTCGCCTGCCATCTTTGGTTAGGGCGAAGTACTCGGGGTGCGTTTTGCCGTACTTTTCCGTCGGCAGCACATCATACCAGCGCACCTCGCCGCCTTGCAGCGAGCCGAGCCGGGGAAAGAAGTTGTTCGCGATCTTGAACAGCGACTCCTGGGGATTGTCATAACTGGCCACCATCAGTGGCGTCTTTTTGAGGTCGAGATCCGCCGGCAGCGTGATCTTTTCCACTGGCAGAATGGCGATGCTGCGGGTGTCGAACTGGAGCGGGCCGTCGTCCTTGATGGGACGCTTTGACGTGCTCTCCGAAGGGTAGAGGGCTGGTTCATGATTGATGAAAAGAAAGCGCACGCCTGCGTGCTCGCGCAGGAAATCGCAGACGCCTTTGATCGTGCCCAACAATGCCACGGGTATCTCCCGGCCATCGCCACCGCGCATGGGATCGCGCCGGTCATGACCGGCGATGATCACGTCGCGTCCGACGACTTTTTGGTAGTAAGTCCAGTCCTGGAGCTGATCCACACTGACCCCCTGAGCCTTGGCGAACTGAGTCGCGCCGAGATACAGACCCGGCTTGTCCTGGGACTTGGTGCTCTCACTGGAGATCGGCACTTCAAAGCCATTTTTCGCCAGCGCCGCCTGCGTCAGCCGTGCTCCCAGCAGCAGCCAGCCGTCCGCCAGTTGATCCCCCGTTTTGTCGGGTATGACGATTTGGTAATCGCAGGTTTTGTCTGCTGCGATAACAAGCTCCGCTGCGGGCAACAGCGGCACCGATAGGAGTGCCGTGAAACAAAGAAGGGAACATTTCATGGGTGACGACATACGCGCCACGAAAGGGGTTTCCTCCATTGCAATCTGATCGCTGCAGGAATGAGGCGCCGCCCATAGTTCAGGCCGGAAAAGTTGCTCTATCTTCTCGGTCAGAGTTCTGCTTCAATCCAGTTCATGCGAAGCCTTAGCCTCACCTTCCTCACTGGACTACTCTTCTGTTTTATGGGATCACCGCAACAGGCAGCAGCCGAACCGATTCAGGTAAAAGCCCGTTTTGTGCGCGAAGACGGCAGCGCCCTCGCGGGAATGGCCGTGCGGATGGTCATCGGCAGTGAGAAGGATTCTCGTGCGCCGCAGGCAGGCAGGACACTCACCACAGACGGCAACGGCGGCGTGACTTACACAGTCAATGCGCCGATTAAAGAGAGGAAGATCCAAACCGGCTCCGCCTTCTTTCGTTCGGCATCCCAATTGGTCGAGGTGGGCATCGAAATGGAATTGCTCGGACGTCGCGCGCTATATTGGGTAGAACTGGATCTCGTCAAAGCCGGCCCAATGATGGGGCAGGCAACCTATGTAGCAGGTTCCAAAGGTGACTTTGACCGAATGCTCAAGTTCAACGACAAAACGCATAGCTGGTCATTTCCTGACGATCCCAAAGGCATGCAACTGACTGGCACGGGTGCCAATGTCACCGAACACTCCATGCGGAAGAACGCCGCGACGGGGCGCTGGGAGATTGATCTGACGGTCGAAAAGCAGAAGTGGGAAAAACGCTGAAGCCGTGCAAGGCATGCGGCGGCGGATGGTGGCTTATGGAGCCACTTTGAGGGCTGCGGCTGATTTGTCCATCATGGACAGTGAGATGCTGATCACGAGGCCTGCAAAACGTGGAGTTTTGGGTGGGTCGTCGAACATTTTGGTATGACAGCCGACACAGTTGGAATGGAGTGGAATCACGGTGGCCCGCCGGTACATTCTTTCGGTGACCACTTCGTAATCTTCCTTGCCGGCGGCGAGTGCGGCGGCGGCTTTTTTCTCAAAGGAAGTGGTGGGCTCGTGGTCGATGTTCATCGCCTTGGTGTTGACGGCAATCCAGTTGGCATTGCTGCCGGAGAGCTTGGCCATGCTTGCAAAAACATCTTCCAATGCACGGGCGGGAAGCACCGCGCCATCTCTTCGGAAGTAGTGCCGGTGCATCGCCTCCAGCGTCGTGGTGTAAACCTCCTGCAGCAGCTTTGCCTGTGCCCGCGCAGCGGCGACTGTGGCCGGGGCGGAGGTCTTTGCGACGGCGGGGGAAACTTTAGGAGGCGGCGTATTCTGTTCCTTGCCGTGATCCTGCCCCCATAGTGCTCCGGCTGCCACTCCAGCCCCAATCAGGCAGGCCAGCAGCGACCGCATGCCCACAGTGCCCCTTGGCGGTCCGATACGGTGTTCCATTTTATGATGAGAGCAGCGGGGCATGAACTTGAATTTGATCTTCAAAATACGAAGCCCACCGTTGCCCTCTTCATCGTCTTTTGCGCTTTCCCGATCCCCCGTTGTATGGTCCGGGAACGTAATGGCCCGTTCTTCGTGCTACGAAGGAAGAGTTGAAGCCGGAGGTCACACCAGCTTTGCCAGCGCGTCCGGCAGAGGTAGAACAAAGTCCATTTTCTCTTCGGTCGAAGGGTGGAAGAAATGGAGCTCGCTGGAGTGAAGGCCCAGACGGCGGGCGGGATCTGTGGTGGCTCCGTAGGGTTTGTCGCCGATGATGGGGTGGCCCATGTCGGAGAGGTGGACGCGGATCTGATGGCGGCGGCCGGTTTCGAGCTTCAGTTCGACGAGCGTGGTGTGGTGGGTGCGCTTGAGAACTTTGAAATGAGTGATGGCCTCGCGGGTGTCTTCATCCGGTGGGACGCTGCGGACGCGGAGGGAGAACTCTTCATTGAGATGGCAGCGCAGGGTGCCGGAATCCCGCTTGATGACGCCTTCGGTGATGGCGAGGTAGGTTTTGTCGAAGCGATGCCAGTTCTGCTGCAGGATGCGTTTGAAGGGCTCGGTTTTGGCGAAGACGATGAGGCCGGAGGTGTCACGGTCCAGACGATGCACGATCCAGACGCGATTGCGGACATCGGTGCCGCGCACATGGTCGGTGAGTGCGGCGTAGGCTGTACGACCACTGCCAGAATCCGTGGCCACGGTGAGCCAGCCGGAGCCTTTGTTCAGCACGATGATGGCCTCGTCTTCATAGACGATGCTGAGACCGGCGGGTATGGGCTTCACGTCGGCACGCGGGGCGCGCTCCACTTTGATGGTGATCTTGTCGCCGGACTTGAGCTTGTGGTCGTGGCGGGTGACGGCGTGGTCATTCACGCGGACGCTGCCAAATTTGAGCCACTGCTTGAGGCGCGTGCGCTTCATGTCCGGCCAGCTTTCAAAGAGAAAGGGCAGGAGTTCGACGGCGGCGGTGACGGTGCGTTGATCAGACATAGGGTCTCATGCCACGGAAAAAAGATGCTGGCTAAGGAAAAGCAGGGTGGCACGTTCTATCAGAGCTCAAAAAACGCCACCCATGCCCCTGCTTCGCCTTTCCCTGATCGTTCCATTCCTTGCTACCTCATCCGTCTTCGCGGCGGATTTCAAGAAGGACATCGCGCCCATTCTGGAGAGGAACTGCTACGAATGCCACAGTGAGAAAACTGGGAAAAAGAAAGGTGGCTTTGTCTTCGATGACTTGGAGACCTTCAAGCTGGACATCAAGGACAACGATGTGGCGCAGATCCGCCCGGGGAAACCCTCAGAAAGCCATTTCCTCGAAGTTCTCGTCAATGACGGCAAGAACCATATGCCGCCCCAAGAACAGCTCTCGGACACGGACATCAAAAAGATCACGGAATGGATCAGCGAAGGAGCTAGTTTTGACAAGGATGCACCGAAACTGGCCCCGGTTGCTGCCAAAAAGTCGCTGCCACCGATCATGAGCTGGACCAGTACCGAAGGCAAAACGATCAAGGCGGGCTTTGTGCGCCTGGAAGGCGAGAACGTGGTGTTGAAGCTGCCAGCCAACGGTAAAGAGGCAACTGTGGCGCTGACGAGGCTGTCCGAGGCCAGCCAGAAGCTGGCGCGTGATTGCGCGGCGCCTTGAGTCACATCTCCGACAGCGCGTCACTGACTGCGGATTCGAGCGGACGGGAGCCGCTGCCGCCGAGACGTTCGTCGAGAGCTTCAAGACGCTGGATGAGATCTGCGACGTGCTTCCGTGGATACATGCCACCGGCTTCGGCACAGAAGTGTGTACGGCAGCCAAAAGGGCGGTTTTTATAGATGCCGCAGCGGCCATCACGACCCAGCAGAGGGCAGGCCCCGTCAGGATGGGGTTTGAGTGCCTTGCGTCCGCTGGCACGCACCCCTTGGGCTGCATATAAAGCTTCCCCCCGGGTGAGCATGGGTGTGTGACCTGCGAGCCGGAAGTGGCAGCAACCGGTGCGCATCTCACACTGACGGGGCAGCGGACGGCGTTCCAGCTCGGCATAGATCGCCTCGATTTCTTGGCGGTGGTCTGGCTTCGGAGGTTTCATGCAGGGTGCATTCAGCATGGCTGCGCTGGCTTGTGTGGCACGCGATTTTTACAAAGCGTGATTTTGAGATTTGAGATTTCCCATTCCGCCCCCATCGTACACACCCCTCGATGTCGCCCCACTCCAGTTTCCGCGTCATCCCGAGTCAACCACCCACCACTAGAGAAACCTGAAGCACGCATGAGTCTGCCTGAAATCGCCGGACATGAATTGCAGGACCTGGTCGGCAGCGGGCGGTGTGGTGCCGTGTATCGGGCGGTGTCAACCAACGGCAAAGCCTGTGCGGTGAAGGTGTTCAGTTCGATGGCGATCAACCGCAAGGCGCTGGCGACAGCGTTCCGCGCAGTGCAGCAGATGCCGCACCATCGCGGTGTGCTGCCCGTGGAGAGCTACAGTTTTGACAGAACGCCCTATTTTTGCGTAATGCCACTGGTCGGCGTGATGACGAAGGACCACCATGGCCGTCGTCAATGGCAGACGCCGACGCTGGAAGCCGCCTGCAACGGCCTGCCTCCGGAGCAGGCCTGGCGCCATATCTATGAGGTGGCCGATGCACTGTCCTGGCTGCACAAGCACGGCATCCCGCATGGCAACCTGCGGCCGTCGAACATCCTGCTGGAGGACGACGCGGAATCTTCGATCCGTCTTACCGACATCGCGCAGGGATGGGTGGGGGGGATTCATCACCTCGAACTGACGGATCATTTTGTGCATCTCTGCCCGGAGCAGGCGGAAAACCCGGATGGTGTGTTCGCCGGCTATGGTCCGTCGTGGGATGTGTACAGCTTTGGTGTGCTGGCGTATCGCCTGCTCAATGGCGTGCTGCCGCGCGGTGCGGAAATGTGGGAGAGCGAAGTCGAACGCGCCCGGCAGCAGGCAGCGTCTGGACTGGCAGTGCAGGTGGACAGCAATGCGCTGCTGGCCGCCGTCAAAGCGCAGCCGAAAATCTACTGGCCAGAGGCGGCTCAATCCAAGTGGGAGGAACGGCGCCGCAACATCATCGAACGAGCCTTGGATTTGAACCCGGCCGCGCGCTGGGCTGACATGCGCGAGATTGTGCGTGAGTTTGAGGTGCTCGAAAGCGACTACTTGCTCGAAGAATCACGTGATCAGACGGTCCGCGAGCGGCAGAAGCAGGCGAAGAAGGTGCTCTCACTGCAGACCACGGCAATCGCGCTGCTCACCATTTTCGTGCTGTGCTTTGTTTACGCCTTTAAAACACAGCGAAATCTGAACAAGGCGCAGAACACCATCGCCACCATCAATGATGTGCATAAGATGGAAAATGATGTGCTCAGCAGCCGCATCGATCTGCTGACAGGTGAGCGCGACAACGAGCACAGCGCGAAAGCGGTGGCGGATCAAAACCTGCAGAACTCGCAGAACGCGGTGGACCAATTTCTCACGCAACTGCTGCAGACCCCTACGGGCAATGAGATGGAGGCAGGCTTTCAGAAAGAGCAGCTCCGCGATGCGCTGGCCTACTGCATGCGCGGCCTGCCTGCACTGGAACAATCCCCCGCCCTCGGCGTCGAACGGCTGCGTGCGTATGGGAACATCGGCCAGCTTCATCTCAAGCTGCGCAACAACGCTCAGGCGGTGATTTACCTCACGAAGGCACGTGAACAGG